>NZ_BAAALD010000052.1:0-57914 GCF_039528095.1 Kitasatospora arboriphila | reverse complement strand
GCCCCCGGCGCCCCCCCCCCCCCCCCCCCCCCCCGCCCCCCCGTCCCGGGCCCCGCCGCGCCCGTCGACTCCCGGTTGCGCTCGGCCTCCGGCGGCGCGCCGGCCCGCCGTCCGCGCCTGCCGTGGGCGGGCCGCGGACGGGAGCGGACGGGGCGTCCGGCCCGGCTGACGGCGGTGGGCACCGGGGTGGCCGCGGTCGCCGGGACCCTGCTGGTCGCCGGGGTGGACCGGACGCTGTTCGGCGGCCTCGGCGTGCTGTTCGGCCTGGGCTACCTGGTGCTCTGCTTCCAGCTGGCCGTCCGGGTGCGCTACCCGGACCTGCCGGCGGCGCCGATCGCCGGGCCGATCGCGTTCGCGCTGGCGCTGGCGCTGCTGCAGCCGGCCACCACCTCCGGGCTGACCGGCCGGGTTGTCTCGCTGGCGAGCGGGCTGGCGGTACGGGCGGGCTGGCTGTTCGCCGGGACGGGCCTGGCGGCCGTGATCGTGGCAGCCCGGTTCGTGGCCCAACGCCGGATCCGCCGCACCAAGTAGCACCGCAGGGGTGCACGGCACGGGCGCACCACCAGGGGCGCGGGGAACTGCGCGATTCGGATGCGGGGCACCGTACAGATCAAGGCTCGGCCCGTGCTGTCGTGACGCCCACCCCCGGATTGCGCAGTTCTCCCCCAGCCTTCGGCCGGGCGGTGCCCCCACGCGCCCCTGGGGTGGCTAGCTCGCGTGGGCCGCGGCGGCCATCGCGGCGCCGACGATGCCGGCGTTGTTGCGGAGTTCGGCGGGGAGGACCTCGGCGTCGCGCTTGCGCAGCAGCGGCAGGAACTTCTCGTGCTTGCGGCTGACACCGCCGCCGATGATCATCAGCTGCGGCGAGAACAGCATCTCGACCAGGTCGAGGTACTCGTCGACCCGCACCGCCCACTCGGCCCAGGACAGCCCGTGCCGTTCCCTGGCGGCCGAGGAGGCGCGCCGCTCGGCGTCCTTGCCGCGCAGTTCGAGGTGGCCGAGCTCGGTGTTGGGCACCAGGGCGCCGTCGACGAAGAGCGCGCTGCCGATGCCGGTGCCGAAGGTGAGCAGCAGGACGGTGCCGCCGCGGCCGCGGCCGGCCCCGTGGGTGACCTCGGCGATGCCGGCCGCGTCCGCGTCGTTGACGACGGTGGCGGGCAGGTCGAGGGCCTCGCGGAAGAGCCCCTCGGCGTCCATGCCGATCCAGTCCTTGTCGACGTTGGCGGCGGTGCGGGTGCGGCCGCGGACGACCACCCCGGGGAAGGTCAGGCCGACCGGCCCCTGGTGGCCGAAGTGCCGGACGACCTCGACGACCGCCTCGACCACCGCGTTCGGCGAGGACGGCTGCGGGGTGAGCACCTTGAAGCGCTCCTCGGCGAGCCCTCCCCCGGCCAGGTCGACCGGGGCGCCCTTGATGCCCGAGCCGCCGATGTCCACGCCGAATACCGTCGTCATTCCGCAGTTCCTCCCTCGAAGCGTCGTCCACAGCCTGTGCACAAACCACGGGCTGCGCACCAACCTACGGGGGCGGGGCCGCCCCCGCCCGCCGTGCCGTCCCTCCGGTACCCGGTGGCGGGCAGCACGAAGCCCGGGCGTCCGCGGTGTGCGGGCACCCGGGCTCGGGGCGGGCCGGGGCCTCAGGGCCCCGGTGCGCGGGTCAGAGCTTGCCGGCGGCCTCGGCGCGCAGGTCGCGGCGGAGCTCCTTCGGCAGCGAGAACTGCAGGTGCTCCTCGGCGGTCTTCACGGTCTCGACGTCGGCGTAGCCGCGCTCGGCGAGGAACTCCAGGACGCCGTCGACGAGGATCTCGGGCACCGAGGCGCCGCTGGTGAGGCCGACGGTGGTGACGCCCTCCAGCCAGGCCTCGTCGATCTCGTCGGCGAAGTCGACCAGGTGGGCGGCCTTGGCGCCGTACTCCAGACCGACCTCGACCAGGCGGACGGAGTTGGAGGAGTTCTTGGAGCCGACGACGATCAGCAGGTCGGTCTCGGGCGCAAGCTTCTTCACCGCGACCTGGCGGTTCTGCGTGGCGTAGCAGATGTCGTCGCTGGGCGGGCTGACCAGCAGCGGGAAGCGCTTCTGCAGCTCGCCGACGGTGGCCATGGTCTCGTCCACGGAGAGGGTCGTCTGGGAGAGCCAGACGACCTTGGACTCGTCGCGGACCTCGACGTTCGCGACGTCCTCGGCGCCGTCCACGAGGTGGATGCGGTCCGGGGCCTCGCCCATCGTGCCGATGACCTCCTCGTGGCCCTCGTGGCCGACGAGCAGGATGTCGTAGTCCTCCTCGGCGAAGCGCACGGCCTCCTTGTGCACCTTGGTGACCAGGGGGCAGGTGGCGTCGATGGTGGCGAGCTTGCCGGCCTTCGCCTCGTCGTGCACGGACGGGGCGACGCCGTGCGCGGAGAAGACCACGATCGCGCCCTCGGGCACCTCCTCCGTCTCGTCGACGAAGATCGCGCCCTTCTTCTCGAGGGTCTGCACGACGTACTTGTTGTGGACGATCTGCTTGCGGACGTAGATCGGGGCCCCGTACTGCTCCAGGGCCTTCTCCACGGCGATGACGGCGCGGTCGACGCCCGCGCAGTAGCCCCGGGGGGCGGCGAGCAGGACACGGCGCTGTGCAGTGGTGGACATGGCTCCATCGTACGGGCGCCCCGTCGCGGCGCCCGACGCGCAGGGGGCCGACGCGCGCGGGGCCGATGTGGGGGGCCGATGTGCGGGGGGCCGATGCGTGGGGCCGGGCCGCGCCGGGCGCGGCGGCGGCGTCACCGGGCGGCGCTAGCCTCGTGGGCATGGCGAACAGCAGCTCCCCCGAGGCGCCCGTCCCGGTCGGCAGGGTGTCGGCGATGATCGGCGGTTGGATCGACCGGCTGGGCGAGGTCTGGGTGGAGGGGCAGATCGCGCAGCTGAGCAGGCGGCCCGGCGCGGGGATGGTGTTCCTGACGCTGCGCGACCCGGAGCGGGACGTCTCGCTCACCGTGACCTGCTTCCGTTCGGTCTTCGAACAGGTGGCGGAGGCCGTCCAGGAGGGCTCGCGGATCGTCGTCCACGCCAAGCCCGAGTGGTACACCGCACGCGGCACGCTCTCGCTGCGGGCGTCCGAGATCCGGCTGGTCGGGCTGGGCGAGCTGCTGGCCCGGCTGGAGCAGCTGAAGCGCAAGCTCGGCGCGGAGGGGCTGTTCGACGCGGAGCGCAAGCGGCCGCTGCCGTTCCTGCCGCACTGCGTGGGCCTGGTGACCGGCCGCGGCTCGGCGGCCGAGCGGGACGTCCTGGAGAACGCCCGGCGGCGCTGGCCGGCCGTCCGCTTCGAGGTGCGCAACGTGCTGGTGCAGGGCCCGAACGCGGCGGCGCAGGTGGCGGCCGCGGTGCGGGAGCTCGACGAGCACCCGGAGGTGGACGTCATCGTGGTGGCCCGCGGCGGCGGCAGCGTGGAGGACCTGCTGCCGTTCTCGTCCGAGGAGCTGGTGCGCACCGTGGCGGCGGCCCGCACCCCGGTGGTCAGTGCGATCGGCCACGAGCCGGACCAGCCGCTGCTGGACTTCGTCGCCGACTTCCGGGCGTCGACGCCGACCGACGCGGCGAAGCGGGTGGTGCCGGAGGTGGGCGAGGAGCTCGCCCGGGTGCGCCAGCTGCGGGACCGCGCCCGGCGCTGCGTGGTGGGCCGGGTCGAGCGGGAGCTGCACGGGCTGGAGGGGGTGCGCAGCCGTCCGGTGCTGGCCGCGCCGCACCGGCTGGTGGAGGACCGGGCGGCGGAGGTGACGGCGCTGGTGGAGCGGGAGCGGCGGGCGCTGGGGAACCGGCTGGACCATGCGCAGACGGACCTCGGGCACGCGCTGGCCCGGGTGGTGGCGCTGTCGCCGCTGGCCACCCTGCAACGCGGCTACGCGGTGCTGCAGCGGGCGGACGGGGCGGTGGTGACGGACCCGGCGCAGGTGGCGGCCGGGGACGAGTTGCACGCGCGGGTGGCGGAGGGCGGCTTCGGGGTGACCGTCGTACCGGAGTGAGCGCGGGCCGCGTCGCGCGACCGGACTCATTCGACCGGTGTGCGGGCGTGCGGGGGACGGCTCATGGTCTCCTGCACGAGGGTGTTCCACTCGCGGCTGAGGTCGGCGAGCTCGGCCTGGGCCCGGTCGGCCGCCTCGTGGGCGTGCCGCAGTTCCCGGTGCACGGCCTCCAGCAGGCGCAGCAGGGCGTCGGCGCCGAGCTGTCGGCCGTCGGCGAGCGGCGGTGCGGGGGGCGGCGGTATCCCGGGCGGCGCGGCCGGCGGCAGGGCGGCCGCGCGGGCGGCGACGAGTTCGGCCTGACGGGCCGTCCTGGCCTCGGTCTCGCGCATCCACCGCCTGGTCCTCGCCAGGGCGTACTCGGTGGTGGACAGCGCCGCCACGGCCAGGCAGCCGAGGAACGGGATCCAACGGGTGTCGTAGGTGCCGGCGACGATCAGTGCTGTTCCGCCGACCGCGCCCACCGCTCTGAGCGCGTCGGCCGCCACCGGAGAGAATCTCGGCATTACTGGCCTCACCTCTGCATGTGCACTGCCCCTCCCCCGCGGTTCTCGTCCGGCGGAAAAGAACCGCGCTCGCTTTCCTGCTGCAGGCCGATCGCCTGGGCGATGGAGGCGAGAAGGAATTTCCGGATCATGGGGTGGGTTACACCCCAGGCGTCCAACGCTTCCTCAGGGGTGATGGGTGAGCGTACTCCCCGGGGGAGATCGTTTGCGGATTCCTCGGAAATCACTCCGCCGCGCACCAGCAGCTCGTGCAGGTCCAGGTGGACGACCTGCGCGATTCTCTGGAATTGGGAGGGGCGGGGAAGGGTCTCGCCGCGCAGCATGCGCCCGACCGCGGAGGCGCTCATGCCGGTGTCCCTGGCGAGGGCGAGCCGTCCGCCGGAGCCCGGGGTGAGGTCGTAGCCCGCGCGCCGGGCGGCCTCGTGAACGACGGCACCGAAACGTTGGGCGGGGGTGGTCTCCGAGGCGGTGTCCTCAGTCGGCTGCATGGCGGGCAAGGCTAGCGCGTGTCATGTCCCAGATGCATCTACTTGCATGAGTGCAAGCCAATGACGATCAGTCAGGTCCCGCCAAATCTGGATGGCAGTGAGGCGAACTGACGGAATTTCGGAATCGCTTGCACGCATGCATGCCCGCTCGTATCGTTGCGGGACCTGCTCTCCGGGAGGTCCGGTATGGATGGGACGCCGCGTGGAACGCTGCGTGGAACACCGCACCTGATCGAGGCCGCCAAGGCCGGCGACCGGGACGCCTGGGCGGAGTTGTACCGCCGATATCGGGGGCCGGTCCTGGCCTTCCTCACGCGGCGCACCGGGAATCGCGCACTCGCCGAGGACCTGACCCAGGACACGTTCGTCCGCGCAATGGCGTGCATTGACGGGTTCCACTGGACGGGGAAGGACATGGGGGCGTGGATTTTCACCATCGCCCGGAACATCATGTTCGACCACGACAAACGGCGGGCCACCCGCAGCGAGTCGACGGTGGCCGCGGTCGCGGATTCCGATGCGGGAATCTGCGTCGAGGACCAGGTGGTCTCCCTCGTCGAGGCCGAGCGCGTTTTCGCCGCGCTCGCGACATTGACCGAGCACCAGCGGACGGCGCTCACGCTGCGCTACTGGGACGACCTCAGTTCGCGGGAGGTGGCGGACGCGATCGGCATCCGGGTGGGCGCCGTGAAGACCCTCACCTGGCGGGCCCGCAGCACCCTGCGCCGCACCCTCGTCGCCCCCGCCGCCGTCCCCGCCGAGCGCTGCGGCCCCGCGGAGCACCGCGCCCCGGCCGAGCGCTGCGCCGCGGCCGAGCGCCGCAGCCCGTCCGCCCGGCGGCCGGTCAGCCCGCGCTGACGGCGGGCGACCGCACCGGCCTGTCGTCCGCAGCCCCTACGCTGGCGGCATGGCAGATCAGCAGCAGGACGGTCAGACGGTCCGGGGTGCGGCCGACGGCGACGAGGCGCTCGGGTACGAGCAGGCCAGGGACGCGCTGCTGGAGGTCGTCCGGCAGCTGGAGACCGGCGGCACCTCGCTGGAGGAGTCGCTGGCGCTGTGGGAGCGCGGCGAGCGGCTGGCCAAGGTCTGCCAGCGCTGGCTGGACGGCGCCCGGGCCCGGCTGGACGCGGCGCTGGCCGCCGAGGAGTCCGCCGACGGGTGAGCCGCCGCCGGCGACGGCGGGCGACCCGGGACGCATCGCGCAGGTGTGACGGGGGTCACGCCCGCCTGCGGAATAGTTTAAGTTTCACCCAATGTTGGAGCCCGGTGAACGGTCCTCCCGGCCGTCTCGACCGCTTTCCCGTCTTCCGTTTGAGGTGGATTCCGCAATGACTCTGGCACTCGACGCCGCCGCCCAGGACCTGCTCTTCCGCGAGGCCCGTACCGCCAACACCTTCACCGACGAGCCGGTCAGCGACGAGCAGGTCCGGGCCATCTACGACCTGGTCAAGTTCGGCCCCACCGCGTTCAACCAGCAGCCGCTGCGCATCGTGCTCGTCCGCACCGACGAGGGCCGCGAGCGCCTGCTGCAGCACATGGCCGAGGGCAACCGCGCCAAGACCGCCACCGCCCCGCTGGTCGCCATCCTCGCGCAGGACAACGAGTTCCACGAGGAGCTCCCGACCCAGCTGCCGCACTTCCCGCAGGCGAAGGACATGTTCTTCTCCGAGCGCCCCGTCCGCGAGGCCTCCGCCACGCTGAACGGCGCCCTGCAGGCCGCGTACTTCATCATCGGCGTGCGCGCCGCCGGCCTGGCCGCCGGCCCGATGACCGGCTACGACGCCGCGGGCCTGAACAAGGAGTTCTTCGGCGACGGCGAGCACTCCGTGCTGGCCGTGGTCAACATCGGCAAGCCCGGCGAGGACGCCTGGTTCCCGCGCTCCCCGCGCCTGGAGTACGACGAGGTCGTCACCACCGTCTGATCCCGCTCCGGGTCGCGCACGGCCCGGGCAGGACGAAGGCCCCCGCGGTTCGCCGCGGGGGCCTTCGCCGTACGTCCTCGGGGCGCGCGCACCGGCGCCGCGCGCTACTTCAGCGCGGCGGCCAGCTGGGCCAGCTCGTCGTACGAGGCGGAGCCGGTGACGACCGTGGTGGCGGTGCCGGCCGGGGTGGCGAGGCCGCGGTACTTGGTGCCCTGGAAGCGCTGCCAGTCCTGGCCGGCCACCGGTGCGCTGCCGTCCGGCTTGCCGCCCGGCACCACGGCGCCGATCACGTCGTCACGGGTGGCGTTGGACTGCTCCACCGCGGCGTACTGGCCGGACGGGGTCACGAAGCCCAGGTGCCACACGGCGTTGCCCTTGCCGTCCTTGCGGTACTCGACCGAGGTCGCCCGCCACTGCTCGGAGAGCCCCTGCGGGCCGAGCACCGGGTAGGGCGCGGCGCGCTTCGCCGAGGCCAGCGCCGAACGGTAGTCGACGACGTGCACGCCGTCGCCGCCCTCGTGCGGGATGAAGAGGTATCCGAAGAAGCCCACGACACCGACCGCCAGCATCGACAGGATCATGTCCCGTACCGTCTGCCGGCCTCTCTTGCTGCTGCTGCCTGCCACCCGTCCATGGTGGACCATGCCCCCCGCGCCCCCGACCACCGGGTACCCCCCGGCGGGGTGAAGCCGGACGAACCACCGCATACCGGCTGGTCGCGCCGGGTGTGCCACAGACACCCGTCCGGGTGCCGGATACGATCGCACCAACCCTCACCACGGCGTTCCGACCTGGCAGTAGTCGGGCGCTCACTGGCCGTCGCGTACAGAGAGGTAACGACGATGACCACGCAGTACCCGCACCACCTCCCCAGCTCACTGGAAGTCGCTCCGGAGGCCCCGGACCGCAACCTCGCCCTGGAACTCGTCCGCGTCACCGAGGCCGCCGCGCTCGCGGCGGGCCGCTGGGTCGGCCGCGGCGACAAGAACGGCGCCGACGGCGCGGCCGTGAAGGCCATGCGCACCCTCGTCTCCACCGTCTCGATGAACGGCGTCGTCGTCATCGGCGAGGGCGAGAAGGACGAGGCGCCCATGCTGTACAACGGCGAGCGGGTCGGCGACGGCACCGGCGCCGAGTGCGACGTCGCCGTGGACCCGGTCGACGGCACCACGCTCACCGCCAAGGGCATGCACAACGCGGTGGCCGTCCTCGCGGTCGCCGACCGCGGCACCATGTTCGACCCCAGCGCGGTCTTCTACATGGACAAGCTGGTCTGCGGCCCGGAGGCCGCGGACTTCGTCGACATCTCCGCACCGACGGCCGTCAACATCCGCCGGGTCGCCAAGGCCAAGGGCATCGCCGTCGAGGACGTCACCGTCGTGGTGCTGGACCGGCCCCGCCACCAGGGCCTGGTCAAGGAGATCCGCGAGGCCGGCGCCCGGATCAAGTTCATCTCCGACGGCGACGTGGCCGGCGCCATCATGGCCGCCCGCGAAGGCACCGGCGTCGACCTGCTGATGGGCGTCGGCGGCACCCCGGAGGGCATCATCGCGGCCTGCGCGATGAAGTGCATGGGCGGCGTCATCCAGGGCCGGCTGTGGCCGAAGGACGAGGCGGAGCGGCAGAAGGCGCTGGACGCCGGCCACGACCTCGACCGCGTCCTCACCACCGACGACCTGGTCTCCGGCGAGAACGTCTTCTTCGTCGCCACCGGCATCACCGACGGCGAGCTGCTGCGCGGCGTCCACTACCGCCAGGAGACCGCCACCACCAGCTCGCTGGTGATGCGTTCCAAGAGCGGCACGATCCGGCGCATCGACTCCACCCACAAGCTGTCCAAGCTGCGGGCCTACAGCGCCATCGACTTCGACCGCGCCAACTGACGCGGCACGTCGCGAACAGCGGCCCCGGGCGTCCGCGCCCTGGGCCGCGGCCGTGCGTCAGCCGGCTATCCGGCCCGTCGGCACCCGCCGCGCCTCGCGCAGCTCCGCCTCCCGGCGCCGCCGCCGGGCCAGCACCACCCGCCGCTCGGCCGCGGTCAGCCCGCCCCACACCCCGTACGGCTCCGGCATCGCCAGCGCGTGCTCGCGGCACTCCAGCAGCACGGGGCACCGGGCGCAGACCTGCTTGGCCTGCTCCTCACGCGAGAGCCGGGCCGCCGTCGGCTCCTTGGACGGCGCGAAGAACAGCCCGGCCTCGTCGCGGCGGCAGGCCGCCCCGGTGTGCCACGGGTTGTCCTCCAGCGGGTCCGCAGGGGCCCCCACCGCCACCGGACTGCGGCGGACGGCGGCGGAGCCGGTGGCGCTGGACTCGATGGGATGCAGCACGGCTACTCCTGACGCGGTACGGGACTCGGGGAAGCTCGTCCCTGCCCGACTGCCCCGTGCCCACCCGCCGCGGCGCCGCCGCCGTACGGGATCACAGCCGTAACAGGAACCGATGTGCGTGGGGAACTACCCCCTCGCCCCCCGATTCATGCACACCGCACGCAACCGACTACTCCCTGCACTCGACACAACGACGAGTGCCCGCAGCACAGTTGGCCGGGCGGCAGACTCCCGCCCGGCCCCGCTCAGCGGTCGAGCTGCTTGCGTGCCCACTCCCGCAGCTTCTTCCCGCGGCGCGGCTTGGCCTCGCAGCCGCCGAAAATCGCCGCGCCCTTCACCCGCACCACCGGCGCGTACGGGTCGGCCGCGGTCTGCTCGCGCACCGAGAACCCGCCGAAGATGCCCACCCCGCCGCCGTGCAGGCTGACGTTCTCCGGCACCTTGATGTCCACCCCGCCGAAGATCGCGGTCACCTCGATGACCACCTCCGGCGACTCGAAGACCGCGTCGGTGAGGTCGATCTCCACCCCGCCGAAGACCGCGACGGCCTTCAGGTGCGGCCCGACCCGCCAGCGGCCCTTGCGCTCCGCCCCGCCGAACACCGCCACCATGGTCGGCGCCTCCTGGCGGGCCGGCGGCAGCGGCGCGCGCTGCTGCTGCAGCGGCGGCTTCACCATCGACAGCGGCGCACCCTCGGTGGCGGCCGGCAGGTCCCGGGTGAGCGGGACGAGGTCGCCGAAGGTCTTCGCGGCGTACGCGGCCTCGATCCGTTCCGAGTGCTCCTCCACCGTCAGCCGGCCCTCGGCGTACGCGTCGCGCAGCAGGTCGGCGACCCGCTCGCGGTCCGCGTCCGAGCACCGCAGATCGGCCTCGGCGACCGGCGCGGCGACCGCGGGCTGCGCCTGCGGGACGGGGGCCGGCTCCTGCTTGGTCATGGGTACGGGCTGCTGCCCCTGGTCGTCGGGCGACGGCGAAGTGTCCACGCCCAAAGCCTAGCCATCGGGATCACTCCGAACGAGAGTTCGCCGGAGAAAGGCGTGAGCCCCGTCACGCAGGCTCACCTGCGCTCCGCCGCCGCGCCGCCTGCACCTACATTGGAGGGTGCTTCGCAGACGCAGCCGACCTCGCTAAGGATCTCCCCCCATGGCCACCCCGGAATTCGAGTACCGCGACCTCCTCCCCCTCGGTGCCGACCCCACGCCGTACCGGAAGCTCACCTCCGAGGGCGTCTCCACCTTCGAGGCGGACGGCCGCACCTTCCTCAAGGTCGAGCCGGAGGCGCTGCGGCTGCTCACCGCCGAGGCGATGCACGACATCTCGCACTACCTGCGCCCGGACCACCTCGCCCAGCTGCGCCGCATCCTGGACGACCCGGAGGCGAGCCCCAACGACCGCTTCGTCGCGCTCGACCTGCTGAAGAACGTCAACATCTCGGCCGGCGGCATCCTCCCGATGTGCCAGGACACCGGCACCGCCATCGTCATGGGCAAGCGCGGCCAGAACGTCCTCACCTCCGGCCAGGACGAGTCCGCGATCGCCCGCGGCGTCTACGACGCGTACACCAAGCTGAACCTGCGCTACTCGCAGATGGCGCCGGTCACCATGTGGGACGAGAAGAACACCGGCAACAACCTGCCGGCCCAGATCGAGCTGTACGCCACCGACGGCGACGCCTACAAGTTCCTCTTCATGGCCAAGGGCGGCGGCTCCGCCAACAAGTCGTACCTGTACCAGGAGACCAAGGCGATCCTCAACGAGTCGTCGATGCTCTCCTTCCTGGAGCAGAAGATCCGCTCGCTGGGCACCGCGGCCTGCCCGCCGTACCACCTGGCGATCGTGGTCGGCGGCACCAGCGCCGAGTTCGCGCTCAAGACCGCCAAGTACGCCTCCGCGCACTACCTCGACAACCTGCCGACCTCCGGCGACGCGAAGACCGGCCACGGCTTCCGCGACCTGGAGCTGGAGCAGAAGGTCTTCGAGCTCACCCAGAAGATCGGCATCGGCGCGCAGTTCGGCGGCAAGTACTTCTGCCACGACGTCCGCGTGATCCGCCTGCCCCGCCACGGCGCCTCGCTGCCGGTCGCGATGGCCGTCTCCTGCTCCGCCGACCGCCAGGCGCTCGGCAAGATCACCGCCGAGGGCGTCTTCCTGGAGCAGCTGGAGACCGACCCGGCGAAGTACCTGCCGGACACCACCGACGCCCACCTCGACGACGAGGTCGTCAAGGTGGACCTCAACCAGCCGATGGCCGACATCCGGGCGCAGCTGTCCAAGTTCCCGGTGAAGACCCGCCTCTCGCTCAGCGGCACCCTGGTCGTCGCCCGCGACATCGCCCACGCCAAGATCAAGGAGCGCCTCGACGCCGGCGAGGGCATGCCGCAGTACATGAAGGACCACCCGGTGTACTACGCCGGCCCGGCGAAGACCCCCGAGGGCTACGCCTCCGGCTCCTTCGGCCCGACCACGGCCGGCCGGATGGACTCCTACGTCGACCAGTTCCAGGCGGCCGGCGGCTCCATGGTCATGCTCGCCAAGGGCAACCGCTCCAAGCAGGTCACCAAGGCGTGCAACGAGCACGGCGGCTTCTACCTCGGCTCGATCGGCGGCCCGGCCGCCCGCCTCGCCCAGGACTGCATCAAGAAGGTCGAGGTGCTGGAGTACCCCGAGCTCGGCATGGAGGCCGTCTGGCGCATCGAGGTCGAGGACTTCCCGGCGTTCATCGTCGTGGACGACAAGGGCAACGACTTCTTCGCCGAGGTCACGGACGGCCCGCTGATCACCAGCCTGCGGGTCCGCTCCGCGGAGTAGGCGCACGACGGCGCGCGCCCCGGTCCTCGCGGACCGGGGCGCGCGCTGTACGTGCTTCAGGTCAGGGGCAGCTGGTGATGTTGCCGAGCGGCTCGAAGGTCTCGTCGGACTTCTTGCCACCCTCGGCCGGCTGCTCGCCGGCCGGCTCCTCCGGCTGCTCGGCGAGGACCGAAAGCGCCTGCTCGATCGCGTTCGGGTCGACCGGAGCAACGGCGTGCTCGGCGGCGACGGGCTCGGTCGGGGTGGTGGTCTCGTCGGCCATGGTGCGCCGCCTTTCAGGTCATCAGATCTCGGCGCTCTGGATCGTCCCGGGCGCCAGCCCAGTATCGTAGGGGTCGTTAAATGTCTTATAAACGTCCCGTCCTGCGCACGGTTCGCGGATGTTTGCGCGCTTCCTCATAAGCTGACGCCCCGCCATTCGGCCGGGAGACGCCACAGGGAACCACCGACATACGCCTTCGGGGGAGGACATGGAGCTTCAGGGGACGGCGCCGGCCGATGCGCTGCGCTTCCAGGTGCTCGGCCCCGTCCAGGCCTGGCGCGGGGACGAGCCGCTCGCGCTGGGTTCGCCGCAGCAACAGGCAGTACTGGCGGCCCTGCTGCTCAACCGGGGCCGGCCGGTGACCACCGACGACCTGGTGGACGGCATCTGGGGCGACCGTACCCCGCCACAGGCCGTGGCCGCGCTCCGCACGTACATTTCACGCCTGCGGTCGGTCATCGAGCCCAACCGGGCCGTACGCAAACCGGCCGAGATCCTGGTCTCGGTCAGTGACGGCTACGCGCTGCGCATCCCGGACGGCTCGCTCGACCTCGCGGCCTTCGAAAGCCGGGTCGCGCGGGCCGCCGACGCCCGGGCCGACGGCGACTTCCGCACCTCCCACGAATCGCTGCTGGCGGCGCTCGCCCTGTGGCGCGGCAGACCCCTGCCGGGCATCCCCGGCCCCTATGCGGAGACCCAGCGCACCCGACTGTCCGAGCGGCAGCTCACCGTTGCGGAGGAGCGCTGCGCGACCGCGCTCGAGGTCGGTCTGCACGCCGAGGTGGTGTCGGAACTCAGCGCACTGGCCGCGGCACACCCGCTGCGCGAGCGGCTGCGCGAACTGCTGATGCTCGCCCTGTACCGGTGCGGCCGGCAGGCGGAGTCGCTCGGCGTCTACGCGGACACCCGCAAGTTGCTCATCGACGAGCTCGGTGTGGAGCCCGGCAGCGGACTCGCCGCCATGCACGCCCGGATCCTGGCCGGCGACCCGGCGCTGATGCCTGCCGTGGCGGCAGCCGTACCGCTCGCCGACGAGGAGCCGTCGGCCTTCGTCCCGCCCGCCCAACTGCCCGCCGACGTCTCCGACTTCAGTGGCCGCAGCAAGATCGTGAGCGAGCTCCGGGACGTGCTGCGCGGCGGCTCCGGCCAGGCCGTGGTGGTCACCTCGCTGGCCGGCATCGGCGGCGTCGGCAAGACCACGCTCGCCGTGCACGTCGCGCACCGCCTGCGTCCGGACTTCCCGGACGGCCAGCTCTACGTGGACCTGCGCGGGGCTGGTGCCACCCCGGCCGACCCGGCCGTGGTGCTGGGCGATTTCCTGCACGCGCTCGGCGCCACCGACGCTCCGGACTCCCTCGACCAGCGCTCGGCGCTCTACCGCTCGCTGCTGGCCGACAAGCGGATGCTGATCCTGCTCGACAACGCCCGTGACGCCCGGCAGTTGACGCCACTGATCCCCGGCGTCTCGGGCAACGCGGTGATGGTGACCAGCCGTTCGCGGCTGGCGGAGATCCCCGGCGCCCACCTGGTGGACATCGAGGAGCTCAGCCCCGACGAGGCGCTGGCCCTGTTCTCCGCGATCGTCGGCCACGACCGGGTGGCGGCCGAACCGGCGGCCGCGCTGGCCGTGGTGACCGCCTGCGGCTTCCTGCCGCTCGCCGTCCGCATCGCCGCCGCCCGGCTGGCGAGCCGCCCCCGCTGGAGCGTCTCCGACCTGGCCCGTCGGTTAGCCGACCAGCGCAACCGCCTCCAGGAGCTCCAGCTCGGCAACCTCGCGGTGGAGACCACCATCGGCCTCGGCTATGCCCAGCTGCAGCCGGACGAGGCCCGGGCCTTCCGCCTGCTCTCCGTGGTGGACTCGCCGGACCTGCCGCTGCCGGCCGTCGCCGCGCTGCTCGGCACCGACGAGCAGACCGCCGAGGACCTCGCCGAGGCGCTGGTCGAGGCCAACATGCTGGAGTGCTTCACACCGGGCCGGTACCGCTACCACGACCTGCTCCGGCTGTTCGCCCAGCGGCAGAACGAGAAGCTCGGTGACACTGGCACCCAGCAGGACGCCCTGTCCCGGCTGTTGGACCTCCTGCTCGCCAGCCTGCAGAATGCCGCCCGGGTCATCGAGCCCGAGGACGTCCTGACCGAGCTTCTGCACACCCCGGTCGCTCCGGGGCTGTCACTGACCGACAGCGCCTCGGCCTGGGAGTGGCTGCGGACCGAACTCTCCCTGGTGCTGAGCGCCGTGGAGCGGGCCGTTCGGGAGCCGGTGGAACTGCTGCGGCCCGGGGTCGACCTGGTGCTCGTCCTGCGCGCCCTGGTCGAGGACCCGACGCTCGGGCGGCGGATCGGCGAGGCGCTGCGGACGGCTGCCGCCAATGCGCAGCAGTACGAGGACACCGATGCCCTGGCGCGGATCCACTACGCGCTGGGCCATCTCCAGCAGATGGCGGGCGAGCTCGCCGAGGCCGAGTCCTCTTTGCGGCAGAGTCTGGCGCTGCAGGACCCGCTGGACTGCACGCACTTCCGGGCATCGGTGGCCAACGAACTCGCCGTGGTGCTGATCCTGGCCGGGCGCCCGGCCGAGGCATTGCCGTTCTACCAGCAGGCCCACGAGATCAGCCGCAGCCTCGGCGCAGCGATCGGCGAGGCGCGGCTGCTGGCGAACATGGCACGGGCCTACGTGGGTCTCGACCGGCACGAGGAGGCCGTCGACTCCGCACGGGCCGCGGTCGCGACCGCCCGGACCTCCGGCAACACGCCCTGTCTGGGCGACACGCTCTACCAGCTCGGCGTGGTGCTGCGGGCGACCGGCTCCACGGCGGAGGCGGCGGAGGTCCTCCGGGAGGCGCACCAGCTCTTCCAGTCCCAGCAGTACCGCTTCTGGGAGGGCTACTCGCTGGCCCGGCTGGCGGCCTGCCTGGTGGACGAGGCGCAGTACTCGGAGGCGGCCGCCGCGGCCGGGGAGTCGCTGTCGATCGCGCAGGAGATCGACGCCGCCTACTGCCAGGGCCTGGCCAATGCCGCGCTGGGCGAGGCGCTCCTGGAGCTGGGGCAGCCCGCTCGCGGGCTGGCCTGTCTCCAGGAGGCACACTCGGTCTTCAGCCGGCTCGGTGTGCCCGAGGCCCAGCCCGTGCGGGACCTCATCGCGGTGCAGGAGCACACCGAGCCCTTCTCTCCCCCCGCGCCGTAGGCCGTCCGTCCCCCCGACGGGCGGCCCCTCCCCCTTGGGGCGCCGGCGCTCCCGCAGCCCCCCGGCTGCGGGAACGCTTTGACGCTTCCCCGGCGCTGAGAACACTCTGGCAGTTGCCGATTGACGTTCGATAAACGCCCAGATGCACGACGTTTCCGCAGGTCAGAACAGTTGTCCGGCGCACGCCGACAACTGCACCACCCTGGTCCGCTCCGGTGTGCCCCCGCGGCCCGGGCCCGTTTCGTCCGAAACGCGGCCAACTGCGTCCGACTGCGGCGAGTTGGCCGGAAAGGGGCCCCACGGCGCAGTGATCACGCTTATCCTCGAAGGCCAGCAGACACATCGACAAACCGACGCGGGGGCGGACACTGTGGCGGGCCTCGCCCGCCGGGGAGCCAGGTGGAGAGAGAGGTACCCAGGGCGTGACAACCGGACAGATCTCGGACCCGGCACACACCGGGCACCGGCGCCGTTCCGAACGGGCCCTGCAGGCCGTCGCCTTCGACGCGATCGGCCCGCGCTACGACGAGGTCTTCCCGGACCGCACCGGCCAGACCGCCTGCGGCGACTGGCTGCTCAACGAACTCGCCCTCGGCGCCCGGGTGCTGGACGTCGGCTGCGGCACCGGCGAGCCGACCGCCCGCCAACTCGCCGACGGCGGACTGCGGGTGACCGGCATCGACCTCTCGGACGGGATGCTGGCGACCGCCCGCCGGGCCGTGCCGGAGGCCGAACTGCACCGGATGGACATGTACGACCTGGCGACCCCGCGGGCCGCCGCGGCCTGGGGCGTGCCGCAGCTCGGCCCCGACGCGGCCGGCTCCTTCGCCGCCGCCACCGCGTTCTTCTCGCTCGTCCTGCTGCCGCGGGCGGAGATCGCCGCGGTCCTGGGCCGGGTCCGCACCCTGCTGCGGCCGGGCGGGCTGCTGGCGCTCGGCATGGTCGAGGCCGACCTCGACGACGCGCCGCTGCCGTTCCTCGGCCGCGAGCTGCGGATCAGCGGCTACCTGCGCGAGGAGCTGGCCCAGACGCTGGCCGCGGCCGGGTTCGAGGTCGAGGCCTGCACCGGCCACCCGTACGCGCCCGCGTCGACCGCCCTGCCGCCGGAGGAACAGCTCTTCCTGCGCTGTCGGCGCACCACCTGAGAGACCAGCCGGCCCGACCACCCTCGACATCTCAAGAACGGGCAGCCCGTGCGCGACCACTCCTCGCCCCAGGCAGGGCGGCCGACCGCCGCCGTGCCACTGGTCGGCGCCCAGCGCTCCGCACCGCCGCACCGGGACGAACGGCCCGGCCTCGCCGAACGGCTCGGGTACCTGGAGACGGCCACCCGGCGGATCAACGGCTCGCTGGACCTGCGCACCACCCTGCGCGACCTGGGCCGCTCACTCGTCCCGGCCCTCGCGGACGCCGCCGTGGTGCACCTGCGCGACCCGCTGCCGCCGGTCGAACGCGACCCCGGTCCGCCCACCGCACTCCGACTGCACCACGGCCACGGCACCCGGCTCGGCCGGCGCTCCCGGCTGTGCCGGCCGGCGCCCGGCGGCCCGCTCGCCCGGATGCTGGCGGGCCAGGCGCCGTACGGGCCCGCGGTGCTCGGCACCCCGGCCGCGGACCGGCTGCGCCCGCTGCTCACCGAGCTGTACGGCGCCCGCACGTTGGGCCGGCTCGCCGCCGGCACGGCCCTGCTGCTCCTGCCGCTGCGCGGACGCAAGGCCGTGCTCGGCCTGCTGCTGCTGATCCGCCGTCCGGGCAAGGCGGGCCCGGCCCGTTTCGAACCCGACGACACCGCGATGGCCCGCCACCTGGCCACCCAGGCCGGCCTCGCGGTGGACACCGCGCTGCGCTACGCCCGGGAGTTCGAGACCGCCCGCGAGCTGCAGCGCCGGATGCTGCCCGCGCACCTGCCGCAGCCGCACGGGGTACGGCTCGCCCACCGCTACCTGCCCGGCGAGCGCGGCGCCCAGGTCGGCGGCGACTGGTACGACTCGGTCGAACTGCCCGGCAACCGGGTGGCGCTGATCGTCGGCGACGTCATGGGCCACTCGCTGACCTCCGCCGCCGTGATGGGCCAGCTGCGCACCAGCGCACAGACCCTGGCCGGCCTCGACCTGCCGCCGCACGAGGTGCTGTACCACCTCGACGAGCAGGCCCAGCACCTCGGCGCCGAACAGCACCTGGCCACCTGCGTCTACGCGGTGTACGACCCGATCGCCAACCGGGTGGTGGTGGCCAACGCCGGCCACGTGCCGCCGGTGCTGATCGGCCCGGACGGCACCGCGGAACTGCTCGACCTGCCGCCGGGCGCGCCGATCGGTGTGGGTGGCGTCGACTTCACCTCCACCGAACTCCCGGCGCCGCCCGGCTCCGCCCTGCTGCTGTTCACCGACGGCCTGGTGGAGAGCCGGCGCCGCCCGCTGACGACCGGCCTGGAGAAGCTGCGCGCCCGGCTCGCCGCCGCCCACCGGCACTCCCCCGAGCACGTCTGCCAGGAGGCGCTGCGGGTGCTGCCGCCGGGCGAGCGCGCCGACGACATCGCGCTGCTCGCCGCGGCCTTCGACGGCATCCCGGCCGAGGACGTCTCCTACTGGTACCTGCAGCCCCGGCACGAGACGCCCGGCCGGGCCAGGCGCCTCGCCGCGCACGCACTGCGCCGCTGGGGGCTGGAGGAGCTGTCGGAGACCACCGAGCTGATGGTCAGCGAGCTGGTCACCAACGCGATCCGGCACGCCACCCGGCCGGTGACGCTCCGCCTGGTGCGGACCTCGCGGCTGCGCTGCGAGGTCGGCGACGACAGCCCGGCCCTGCCGCGCGCCCGCCGGGCCGGGCCGGACGACGAGCACGGCCGGGGCCTGCAGATAGTCGCCCGGTGCGCCGACGACTGGGGTGCCACCCGGCTCGGCGCGGGCAAGGTGGTCTGGTTCGAGCAGCGCCTGCCGACCCGCTGCCGGGCCGTCCCCACCCGGGCCCGGGACACGGCGTAGCCCCCTGGGCCGGCGGGCGGTTCAGGGACGTTCGAACTCCGGGTGGGTGCGGACGAGTTCGCCGAGGGTGGCGGCCAGGTCGGGGCCGAGGACGGCGTCGGCCAGCGGCGGGGTGCGGCGCAGGGCGAGGACGGTGCGGAGCACGTCGGCGTGGTGCAGCAGCCGCAGGGAGTCCAGGTACTCGCGCTGCTCGGCGGTGCGGCCCGCGGCACCGGCGGTGCGCCAGGCGGTGAGCAGCGACTTGACCACGGTGAACATCATCCGGCGGCCGCGGACGAGCTCGGGGCGGGCGTTCAGGCCGAAGACGTCGATGGTGGCCTCGCCCTTGGCGGTGAGCGGGTCGTAGGCGCCGGACTCCAGGTACAGCACCAGGTGTTCGGCCGGGTCCTCGCGGGCCGGGTCGACCAGCAGGTGCTCGCCGGTGACGGGGTCGCAGGGGAACCGGTCGCGCTTCTGGTTGCTGTTGCAGTGGGCGCAGGCGAGCAGGTGGTTCTGCCAGTCGAAGGTCCGCAGCGGGTCGCGGGCGATCGGCTCGAAGTGGTCGATGTCGGTGCCGAGGTTGTCCCCGCAGTACATGCAGCGTTCCAGGCCGGGCGCCATCCGGCGGAGCATCAGGCGGAGTTGGGCCTTGGGCTGGCGGGCGGTGCGCCAGGCGGCGCGGCCGGCCGCGGTGGTCGGGCCGGCGGTGCGGATGGCGGCGGTGCGGCGGGCCAGTTCGGCGGCGAGGGCGGGGGCGAGCGGCGGCCGCTGCAGCGGGATCACGGCTGGTCGCCCAGCAGCCGGGCGGCGAGTTCGTCCGCGCGGGCGCCGAGGGAGCTGTTGAGCTTGGCGCCGAGGCGCCGGTAGGCGTCGAGTTCGGCGCTGGTGGCGCGGCCGCTGTAGAGCTTGCGCTCCAGCCGGATCAGCAGGCGGCGCTCGGCCTCGGCGGCGGCGGAGTAGGCGCTGGGCAGGCCGAAGAGTTCGGAGAGCGCGGTGTCGTCGCCGCTGCCGTACAGGACGCGCTGGTGCAGGTCCTCGTCGAGGACGCGGGGCGCCTCGTCGGTGCCGGGCGCGGCGAGGCGGACGAGGGTGCCGGGGTCGGCGGCCTGGCAGACGTACGGGCTGTGCGTGGCGACCAGGAACTGCGTCTGCGGGAAGCGGGTGGTGAGCCAGCCGCCGATCTGCTGCTGCCGGACGGGGTGCAGGTGGAGGTCGACGTCGTCGATCAGCGCGATGCCGGGGCGCGGCACGGTGGTCGTGCCGTTCGCGGCCTCGGTGCGGGCGTCCCCGGCGAGGGTGCAGACGATCGCCGCGAGGGCGGCGGTGCCGCTGCCGAGTGCGGTGAGCGGCCGGGCGGGTCCGTCCGGCGGTGCGACCAGGGCGCGGCCGGGGTCGGTGATGCGCCAGCCGTCGGGGAGCAGCCCTTCCGCGAGCAGGGCGGCGGCGGCCGCGGTGAGGGCGGTGGGCGGGGTGCGGTCGGCGCCGAGGTGGTGGGCGCGGGTGCGGCCGTGGCGGGCCGGTTCGCCGCTGCCGTCCCACCGGCCGAGGCCGGGCAGGTCGACGGTGCCGGGGGTGCCGCCGGCGGGCTCCGGGCTGCCGGGGGCGCCGAGGGTCCGGGCGAGGGCCTGCAGCAGGGTGGTCTTGCCGGAGCCGTTCGGCCCGGCGAGGACGGTCCAGCCGGGGCCGGGGTCGACGGCGAGGTCGGCCGTGCGCGGGCCGTCGAAGCACCCGAGGCCGGTCACCCTGATCCGCGACACGTACACGCGCCCACCCCCTTCGTTCGGATCTTCGAGGGAGGTATGCCCAACGCGGCGTGCCGCGATGCCGACGGCGGTGCGTCGACGGAGGAGCTACTCGACGATGCGGACGGGGAGGTCGCGCAGGACGTTCCTGAGGGCGGCGGCGAACCGGTCGTACTCGTCGGTGCGGGCGGAGCCGGGGCGGGTGGCGAGGCCGATCCGGCGGCCGGGGGCGGGGGCGGCGAAGCGGGCGGCGGCGAGCCGGTCCGAGCGGCCGGCCTCGACGTCGAGGGCGGTGACCGGCAGCAGGGTGGTGCCGAGTCCGCCGGCGACCAGTTGGACGAGGGTGGAGAGCCCGGCGATCCGGGTGGTGCCGGCGGCGGTGTCGGCGCCGACCTCGCGGCAGATGTCGAGGGCCTGGTCGCGCAGGCAGTGGCCCTCCTCGAGCAGCAGCACGTCGAGGTCGAGCAGGACGTCCCGCGGGACGTCGGTGCGGTCGGCGAGCTCGTGCCCGGGCGGGGTGACCAGGACGAAGTCCTCGTCGAAGAGCGGGATGTCCCGGGTGGGCGCGGCGCCGCCGGCGGGCAGGGCGAGCAGCAGGACGTCGAGCCGCCCGGCGGCGAGCCCGTCGAGCAGCGAGGGGGTGCGCTCCTCGTGGACGTGCAGTTCCAGCTCGGGGTAGCTGTCGCGGACCAGCCGCAGCACGGTGGGCAGCAGGTACGGGGCGACGGTGGGGATCACGCCGAGGTGGAGCGGCCCGGTGAAGGGGCGGCGGGCGGCCTCGACCGCCTCGGTGAGGGAGTGCAGCGAGCCGAGGACGCGGCGCGCGTGCTCGGCGACGCGCTCGCCCAGCGGGGTGATGATGACGCGGCGCGTCGTACGCTCGACGAGCTGGGCGCCGAGGGCGTCCTCCAGGGCGGCGACGGCGCCGGACAGGGCGGGCTGGCTGGTTCCGGTGGCGGCGGCGGCCTCGCGGAAGTGCCGGTGCTCGGCGACGGCGACGAAGGCGCGCAGCTGGGCGACGCTGGGGGTGCGGGGCTTGCTGTGGTGCTGGGCAGTACTGATAGCTCTCTCCGATCAGATGCGACGATTCTAGCTATTTCCCCGATCAGTCCGTGGTGTGCGAGGGTGGACGACGTCCGAATACGTCGAACCATAGGCAATTCGGGCACTTTCCCTCATATCTCAAACCAGGAGAAGCGAACGTGCTCACGATCGGTGACAAGTTCCCCGAGTTCGAACTCAACGCCTGTGTCGACCTCGACGCCGCGAACGCCTTCGCCGAGATCAACCACAAGACCTACGAGGGCAAGTGGAAGATCGTCTTCTTCTGGCCGATGGACTTCACCTTCGTCTGCCCGACCGAGATCGCCGCGTTCGGCAAGCTGAACGAGGAGTTCGCCGACCGCGACGCGCAGGTCCTGGGCGTCTCCGGCGACTCCGAGTTCGTGCACCACGCCTGGCGCAAGGACCACAAGGACCTGCGCGACCTGCCGTTCCCGATGCTGGCCGACGTCAAGCACGACCTGATGCGCGCCTGCGGCGTCGAGGCCGCCGACGGCACCGCCCAGCGCGCGGTGTTCATCGTCGACCCGAACAACGAGATCCAGTTCGTCATGGTGACCGCCGGCTCCGTCGGCCGTAACCCCAAGGAGGTCCTGCGGGTGCTCGACGCGCTGCAGACCGACGAGCTGTGCCCCTGCAACTGGACCAAGGGCGAGGACACCCTCGACGCCCAGGCCCTCCTGGCGGGCTGACCCATGGCCCTCGACGACCTCAAGGCGGCCCTGCCCGAGTACGCCAAGGACCTCAAGCTCAACCTGAGCGCGGTCATCGGCAACTCGGACCTGCCCGAGCAGCAGCTCTGGGGCACCGTGCTGGCCTGCGCGATGGCCACCCGCTCCCCCGCCGTGCTGCGCGAGCTGGAGCCCGAGGCGAAGGCGAACCTCAAGCCGGAGGCGTACAACGCCGCCAAGGGCGCCGCCGCCGTGATGGGCATGAACAACGTCTACTACCGGACGCTGCACCTGCTCTCCGACAAGGAGTACGGCAGCATGCGGGCCGGCCTGCGGATGAACATCATCGGCACCCCGGGCGTCGAGAAGGCCGACTTCGAGCTGTGGTGCTTCGCGGTCTCCGCGATCAACGGCTGCGGCCAGTGCCTGGACTCGCACGAGGCCGTCCTCAAGAAGGCCGGTGTCGAGCGCGAGGTGATCCAGGCGTCGATCAAGATCGCTTCGGTGATCCAGGCGGTCGCCGCCACCCTCGACTCCGAGGCCGCGATCGCGTCCATCTGACGCACCGGCACGGAACAGGGGCGCGGAGAACTGCGCGGAACGGAAGACGGCTGAGCCCAGCCTCTCCCGCCGCGCGCAGTTCCCCGCGCCCCTTGTGCGTCTCCCGGGCGTTCGGCCCCCTACTTCTGGCGGGCGTTCTCCAGGGCTTCGAAGACCTCCAGGCCGGCGGCGTTGCGGCGGCGGAGGTGGGAGACGACGGTGTTGGTCACCGCGATCAGCGGGACGGCCACGATGGCGCCGCCGATGCCGCCGACGATCGAGCCCGCGGCCACGCCCAGCACCACGGCCAGCGGGTGGACGGCCACCGCGCGGCCGAGGATCAGCGGCTGCAGCAGGTGCCCCTCGATCTGCTGGACGGCGACCAGCACCACCAGCACCATCAGTGCGGTGAACGGGCCCACGGTCACCAGGGCGATCAGCACCGCGATGGTGCCGGTGACCAGGGCGCCGACCAGTGGCACGAAGGCGCCCAGGAAGATGATCACGGCCAGCGGCATGGCCATCGGCACACCGAGCAGCTGGATGCCGATGCCGATGCAGAGCGCGTCGATGAAGGCGACGAAGACCGTCCCGCGCACGTAGGCGGTGAGGGTGGCCCAGGCTTTGGGGCCGGCGCCGGCCATCGCGTAGCGGGAGTGCCGGGGCAGGCAGCGCAGCGCCCAGGACCAGATCCGGGCGCCGTCGTACAGCAGGAAGAACGTGGTGAAGGCGGCGAGGACGACGCCGGTGAGCACCTCGACGGCGATGGTCACGCCGGTGAAGCCGGCCGAGGTGATCTGCTCGGAGTTGCTGCCGATGGCGGTGGAGATCTGCCGGGCGAAGTCGTTGATCTGCTGCTGCGTCAGGTGCAGCGGGCCGGTCACCAGCCACTCGCGGAGCTGGTTGACACCGTCCTGGACCTTGCCGGTGACGGACTCCAGGTTGCTCGTCACCTGCCAGACCACGAACCAGCCGACCAGGCCGATGCCGGCGAGGCCGCTGAGGAAGGTGCCGGCGGCGGCCAGCGAGCGGGGGACGCCGAGGCGCTTCAGCCAGGAGACGGTCGGTTCCAGCAGGGCGGAGATCAGCAGCGCCGCGAGCACGGCGAAGGCGACCAGCCGCAGCATGTCGACGACCCGGAACAGCACGTAGAGGGCGACGCCGAGCAGCAGCAGCCGCCAGGTGGACTCGGCGGCCACCCGCAGGCCCCACGGCACCGCCTCGACCGGGGTGGCCGGGCGGCCGGGGTTGTGGACCTCGCGGTGGACGGGGGGCAGCCGCTCGGGTTCGGCCCGCCGCGGCGGCGGGAGCCGGTCTGCCGGGCCGTCCTCGGCGTCTGCGGCGGCGAAGGCGTCGGCCTGGGCGGCCGCCCGGCGGCGGCGCTCCAGCGCGGCCCACACGCCGGCGGCGACGGCGCCCGTCCTGGCGAGCGCCTTGAGCATCCTGCGGTCCCGCGTCCCGTCGGCTCTGTCCGCTGCCACGTCCGCGCCCTCCCCGTTCTTCCTGTCCGCCAGACGGTACCCGCCCGGGGTGCCCGCGGTCCCTCCGCCCCGGTGCCCTTCCACCGGGGAGAAGGTGACGAATCAACGTGAAACGGATGGTTTCGGTCGTCCTCGATCGGGGAGGACTCCGAACACAGGACCAACTGCCGGCGGACCGGCCGGTGCCGGAGGTCCAGGACCCGCTCCGGCGCCCCGCGTCCGCATCGAGCCGCACCGCCCGTGAGCGCCCTGGTCAGCGCCGCCCGGGCGGCGCGGCCCGCCCTCGGGGCCGCGCCCCGCGGAGGGTTCCCGGCATGCGGAAGGCCCCCGACCGGAGCGGTCGGGGGCCTTCGACGCACAGCTGTGGCGGCAGGATCAGTACCAGTGGTGGGACTGCCAGAACGACCAGGCGTCACAGGGACTGCCGTAGCGGCTGTTCATGTAGTTGAGGCCCCACTTGATCTGGGTCGCCGGGTTGGTCTTCCAGTCGGCGCCGGCCGAGGCCATCTTGGAGCCCGGCAGGGCCTGCACCAGGCCGTACGCGCCGGAGGACGCGTTGGTGGCGGTGTAGTCCCAGCCGCTCTCGCGCTTCACGATCTCGCTGAAGCAGGAGAACTGGTTGGCGTCGCCGATGATCTGGGCGGCCATCGCCTGGACCGAGCCGGCCGGGACCGCGGCGAGGGCGGTCCGCGCGGCGGCACGGTTGGCGGCCTCTTCGTCGGCCTTGCGCTTCGCCTCTTCGGCGGCCTTGGCGGCCTTCTCCGCGTCGGCCTTGGCCTGCGCGTCGGCGGCGGCCTTCTGGCGCGCGGCCTCCTCGGCGGCCTTCTTGGCGGCCGCGTCGGCGGACACCTGCTGGGCGCTCGCCTGGCGGGCGAAGTTGTCGCTGATGGTCTGCGCCTGGGCGCCGGAGGGCACATCGGCGAGCAGCGTGGCGCTCGCGACGTCGACCGTCTGCGTGGTCGTGCCCTCGCTGCCCGAGGCCGCGCCCACGACCGCACCGACAGCGGTGACGGCGGTGGCGGAGGCCACAGCAACTCCCCGGACCGAGATCCGAGTCACATGGTTTCCTTCCGGCGGCGACCGCGCGTGACCGTACGGACGCAACATGCCCCTTGCCGCTCGCCTCCGTCGGTGCTGGTCACGGGAGACACTGGCCCGACTGCCGGGCCGAGCGGGCTCGGAACGGCGTGGTGAACGGGCGGCGTACGACTCATCGGTGTTCAGTTGTGTGCCCGCCGACCGGAGTTGCCGGGCGTGATTCTGCCGTACGCGGGGCCTGACAGAACCCTCACCATGCCGCACCGGGACGTGTCTACGCAATTCCCGGTTGCGTGGCGGATCTCACAATCTTCGCGAGCTGGGCGTTTGCCCGAAAGGTCGTCGACGACCCGTCGGACCCGGTGACAGATCGAGGGGCCTGCCGGTATGCGGCAGGCCCCTTGACGGTCATTCATACTGATTTGTCCGCTTTTGTCACTGCCGTTCCTACGGCTGGATGTCCTCCAGCATCTCGGTGACCAGGGCGGCGATCGGCGAGCGCTCGGAGCGGGTCAGCGTGATGTGGGCGAACAGCGGATGCCCCTTCAGCTTCTCGACCACCGCGACCACGCCGTCGTACCGGCCGACCCGCAGGTTGTCGCGCTGGGCGACGTCGTGGGTGAGGACCACCCGCGAGCCCTGGCCGATCCGGGACAGCACCGTCAGCAGGACGTTCCGCTCCAGCGACTGCGCCTCGTCCACGATCACGAAGGCGTCGTGCAGCGACCGGCCGCGGATGTGGGTGAGCGGCAGGACCTCCAGCATCCCGCGGGAGATGACCTCCTCGATCACGTCCGGGGTGGTGACCGCGGAGAGGGTGTCGAAGACGGCCTGCGCCCACGGGCCCATCTTCTCGGCCTCGCTGCCCGGCAGGTAGCCGAGCTCCTGGCCGCCGACCGCGTACAGCGGGCGGAACACCATCACCTTGCGGTGCTGCCGGCGCTCCAGCACGGCCTCCAGGCCGGCGCACAGCGCCAGCGCCGACTTGCCGGTGCCGGCCCGGCCGCCCATCGAGACGATGCCGACCTCGGGGTCGAGCAGCAGGTCGAGGGCCACCCGCTGCTCGGCGCTGCGGCCGCGCAGGCCGAACGCCTCGCGGTCGCCGCGGACCAGGCGCACCCGCCCGTCGTGGGTGACCCGGCCCAGCGCCCGGCCGCGCTCCGACTGCAGGACGAGTCCGGTGTGCACCGGCAGTTCGGCGGCGCCGTCGACGTCCACCCCGGCGTCGTGCGGCGCGCCGAAGAGCGCGTCGACCTGGTCGCCGGGGATGTGCAGCTCCGTCATGCCCGTCCACCCGGAGGTGATCGCGAGCTCGGCCCGGTACTCCTCGGCGAGCAGGCCGACCGAGCTGGCCTTGATCCGCAGCGGGAGGTCCTTGGAGACGACGGTGACGTCGTACCCCTCGGCCTGCAGGTTCCGGGCGACCGCCAGGATGCGGGTGTCCGCCTCACCGCCGCCCGCACGGTAGCCGGCCGGCAGGATCGACGGGTCGGAGTGGTTCAGCTCGACCCGGATGGTGCCGCCGAGCTCGCCGACCGGGATCGGCTCGTCGAGCCGGCCGTGGCGGATCCGGTAGTCGTCGAGGAGGCGCAGCGCCTGGCGGGCGAAGTAGCCCAGCTCCGGGTGGTGCCGCTTGGCCTCCAGCTCGGTGACCACGACCACCGGCAGGACGACCTCGTGCTCCTCGAAGCGGCTCATGGCGAGCGGGTCCGCCAGGAGCACGCTGGTGTCGAGAACGTACGTGCGCCGGTCTGGTGTCCGGCGGCTCTTGGAACTGACCACTAGGCCTCCAGAGCGGATGACCCAGCGTCACCCGCGGCTCACCGGTCCCCGCGACCCCTGTGGCCGGGGTACCGGTCTGACCGGTATATGCCCCGGTGGTGGCCCCTGCATACCCCCGGGCGTGAACTCGGGGGTCACAACAGGAGCACGTTTTGGGGTCGTGGCCTGCGGGTATTTCGTTTGACCCGGCGTCAGCGCCGTCCGGTCGGGGGGCTCAGAGGCCCATGCGGCGGTTGCGCAGCTGGAAGTCGCGCAGCGCCCGCAGGAAGTCGACCTTGCGGAAGGCCGGCCAGTACGCCTCGCAGAAGTAGAACTCGCTGTGGGCGCTCTGCCAGAGCAGGAAGCCGGAGAGCCGCTGCTCGCCCGAGGTGCGGATGACCAGGTCGGGGTCGGGCTGGCCCTTGGTGTAGAGGTGCTCGGCGATGTGCTCGACGTCGAGGATCTCGGCGAGCTGCTCGATCGAGGTGCCGCGGTCGGCGTGCTCCTGGAGCAGCGAGCGGACGGCGTCGGCGATCTCGCGGCGGCCGCCGTAGCCGATCGCGACGTTGACGGTGACGCCCTCGATGTGGGCGGTGTCGTGGGCCGCCTCCTTGAGCACCTGGGAGGTGCGCGGGGGCAGCAGGTCGAGCGCGCCGACCGGGTTGATCCGCCAGCGGCGGGCCTCGGCGAGGCCGCGGACGGCGTCCTCGATGATGCCGAGCAGCGGGACGAGCTCCTCGGCGGGCCGGGAGAGGTTGTCGGTGGAGAGCATCCACAGGGTGACGACCTTGACGTGGGTCTCGTCGCACCAGCCGAGGAACTCGGCGATCTTGTCGGCGCCGCGCTGGTGGCCCTGGGCGGTGGTGCCGCCGGTGGCCTTCGCCCAGCGGCGGTTGCCGTCGAGGATCACGCCGATGTGGCGGGGGGTGTTGTCGAGGTGGACCTCGACCCGCCGGCCGTACAGCCGGTAGGCGTTGTCCAGCAGGGTGCGCAGACCCGGCGTGCGCTCGACGACATCGCGCAGACCCATGTTCCTCGGCCCCTCCGTGCTGGTTCGCCGCTCGCCCACCTGGTGCGGAATACCTGGCGCAGCCTACTCCGGCGGTGTGCGTGGAGGTAAAGCCGCAGGTACCGATGGGGTCACGGCTTCGCCCCGGGAGCGTCCCGGGGCGGAACGGGCCGCTCGGACACGATCCGGTCTCCGCTTCCTTAAGCCAGCCGTAAGACGGCGTAAAGCCGCCGTCCGCTTCTTGACGCCCGGCATTGGTCTAGTCCAGCTTGTGAGCGAGGGCACACCGGAGCCCTTCCCGTACCTCCGCGGCCCCAGCCGTCCCTCCCCCACGCGGAGCCGCCGCGCCCCCCACCGCGGCGGCTCCCCTCCTTCCTTCCTTCCAGGAGCCCGCCCATGGCCCGTCACCTCGCGCAGCCGTCCCACCGGCGGCGCCGCTCCAAGCTCCCGGCCGCAGTCGCCGCCGGCACCACGGCCCTCGCCCTGGCCGGCGCCGGCCTGGCGCTGACCGCCGGCGGGGCCGGCGCCGCCGTCGGCAACCTGGTCACCAACGGCGGTTTCGAGGCCGGCAACCTGTCCGGCTGGACCTGCACCGGCACCGCGAGCGCCGCCTCCTCCCCGGTGCACGCCGGCTCCTACGCGCTGACCGCCGCGCCGAGCAGCGCCGACACCGCCGAGTGCACCCAGACCGTCAGCGTGCTGCCGAACACCAGCTACACCCTGGCCGGCTTCGTGCAGGGCCCGTACGTCTACCTGGGCGCCCGCGGCACCGGCTCGACCGACCCCTCGACCTGGTCCAACCAGAGCAGCTGGAACCAGCTGTCCACCACCTTCACCACCGGCGCGAGCACCAACAGCATCACGCTCTACGTGCACGGCTGGTACGGCCAGGGCGCCTACAACGCGGACGACATCACGCTGACCGGCCCGGGCGGCACCGCCACCCCGACCAGCACCCCGACCTCCGCGAAGCCGAGCACCTCCGCCTCGCCGACGTCCTCGCCGACCTCGTCCCCGACCTCCTCGCCGACGAGCTCGCCGACCTCCAGCCCGACGTCGAGCCCGACCTCCTCGCCGACGCCGCCCAACGGCAACCTGCCCAAGCACGTGCTGACCGGCTACTGGCAGAACTTCGACAACGGCGCGCCGGTGCAGAAGCTGCGCGACGTGCAGAGCGCGTACGACGTCATCGCGGTCTCCTTCGCCGACGCGACGGGCACGCCCGGCGCGATCAGCTTCACCCTGGACCCGGCGCTCTCGTCCAAGCTCGGCGGCTACACCGACGCCGACTTCAAGGCGGACATCGCCGCCAAGCACGCGGCCGGCAAGCGCGTCGTCCTCTCGGTCGGCGGCCAGAACGGCGCGATCAGCGTGGCCAACGCCTCCGCGGCGGCCAACTTCGCCAACACCGCCTACGCGCTGGTCCAGCAGTACGGCTTCGACGGCGTCGACATCGACCTGGAGAACGGCGTCGACCCGACGTACATGTCGCAGGCGCTGCACACCCTGCAGTCCAAGGTCGGCGCGAACTTCGTCCTGACCATGGCCCCGGAGACCATCGGGATGTACAGCACCGCCGGTGCCTACTTCCAGCTGGCGCTCAACACCAAGGACATCCTGACCGTCGTCAACACCCAGTTCTACAACTCGGGCGGCATGAACGGCTGCGACGGCAAGGTCTACACCCAGGGCACGGTCGACTTCATCACCGCCCAGGTCTGCACCCACATCCAGGGCGGCCTGCGGCCCGACCAGGTCGGCATCGGCGTCCCGGCGTCCAGCCAGGCGGCGGGCGGCGGCTACGTCAACTCCACCGTGGTCAACAACGCGCTGGACTGCCTCGCCACCGGCACCCACTGCGGCAGCTTCGTCCCGCCGGCGAAGTGGCCGACCATCCGCGGCGCGATGACCTGGTCCACCAACTGGGACCTCAAGAACGGCAACGACTTCTCCACCAACGTGGGCGCCCACGCCCACGCGATGCCGTAACCCGCACGGGGCGCGCCGCCTCCTGAGGGTGGGGGCCGGCGCGTCGCTCAGGAGCCCGCCGTACTGCTGGGGTACGGCGGGCTCCGCCCATGTCCGGGCCCGGCCCGGCGCGCCGGACGCGGACGGGCCGTCAGGCCGCGGCCAGCACCGCGAGCAGGGCCCCGGCCAGCAGCGGCGGCCCGAACGGCAGGGCGTCCCCGCGGCCGGCCCGCCGGGTCAGCAGCAGGACGGCCCCCCAGACCCCGCCGAGCAGGAAGGCGGCGAAGACCCCGCCGGCCACCGCGCCCCAGCCGTACAGGCCGAGCACCGCGCCGAGGCTCGGCGCCAGCTTGGCGTCGCCGAGGCCGATCGGCAGCAGCAGGGCGAGCCCGCCGTACAGCAGGCCGAGCGCGGCGGCCGCCAGCAGGCAGCGCAGCAGCACCGCCGGCCGGTGGTCGGCGAGCGGCAGCAGCACCGCCGTCCCGGCGAACAGCGGCAGGGTCAGTGCGTCCGGCAGCCGCAGCACCGCCGCGTCGACGAAGCCGAGCACCACCCCGAACAGGCCCACCCAGCAGAACAGCGGGGCGCTGCCGGCGTCCGCCGCCGTGCCCAGCGCGGCCCCGACGGCGACCGCCACCGCCTCCACCGCGCCCGGCCGCGGCCCGGCCGCCGCCTCGCCGCAGCCCGCACAGCGGCCGGTCGGCCACCTCCCCCACCTGCCCGCCGGACAGCACTGCCGCAACGGCTCCCCGTACGGCACCGCGTGGCGCACCGCGACGGCGCGCAGCAGCGGCGCGGCGGCCAGCCCGAGCAGCGCACCGGCCCATGGCCCGATCATCCCGCCCCCTCGTCGGTCCTCCCGATCCTGGCGCGATCCTCGCGCAGCCGGTGCGGTCTGTGGCGTGGAACACGTGATGATCCCCGTAACGGCGCCGTAAAGTAGGCAGGCATGCAGGTCATCCAGTCCAGCAAGCTCGCCAATGTCTGCTACGACATCCGTGGCCCGGTGCTCGACGAGGCGATGCGGCTGGAGGACCAGGGCCATCGCATCCTCAAGCTGAACACCGGCAATCCCGCCGCCTTCGGCTTCGAGGCGCCGCCGGAGATCCTGCAGGACATCCTGAAGAACCTCTCCTCCGCGCACGGCTACGGCGACTCCAAGGGCCTGCTCTCCGCCCGCCGGGCCGTCGTGATGCACTACGAGGAGCGCGGCCTGCACGGCCTCTCGGTCGAGGACGTCTTCCTCGGCAACGGCGTCTCCGAGCTGATCCAGCTGGCGATGACCGCGCTGCTCGACGACGGCGACGAGGTGCTCGTCCCCGCCCCGGACTACCCGCTGTGGACGGCGTCCGTCTCGCTGGCCGGCGGCACCGCCGTGCACTACCGCTGCGACGAGCAGTCCGAGTGGTACCCGGACCTCGCCGACATCGAGGCCAAGGTCACCGACCGGACGCGGGCCATCGTGGTGATCAACCCGAACAACCCCACCGGTGCGGTCTACCCGCGCGAGGTGCTGGAGGGGATCATCGAGATCGCCCGCCGGAACAGGCTGGTGGTCTACGCGGACGAGATCTACGACAAGATCCTCTACGACGACGCCGAGCACGTGCCGCTGGCCACGCTCGCGCCGGACCTCTTCTGCGTCACCTTCAACGGCATGTCCAAGTCCTACCGGGTCGCGGGCTTCCGCTCCGGCTGGATGGTGCTCTCCGGCGACCGGCACCGGGCCGCCAGCTACATCGAGGGGCTCACCGTGCTCGCCTCGATGCGGCTGTGCGCCAACATGCCGGCGCAGCACGCGGTGGCCGCGGCGCTCGGCGGCCGACAGTCGATCAAGGACCTGGTGCTGCCGGGCGGCCGGCTGCTGGAGTCCCGGGACACCGCGTACCGGCTGCTGAACGAGATCCCGGGCATCAGCTGCGTGAAGCCGAAGGGCGCGCTGTACGCGTTCCCGCGGCTGGACCCGCAGGTGTACAAGATCAAGGACGACGCGCAGATGGTGCTGGACCTGCTGCGGTCCCAGCGCATCCTGGTCGTCCAGGGCACCGGCTTCAACTGGCCCGACCCGGACCACTTCCGGCTGGTCACCCTGCCCCGCCCGGAGGACATCGCCGACGCCGTCACCCGCATCGGCGAGTTCCTGAGCGGCTACGCCCAGCCGTAGCCCGGGGCGAACCACAGGGGCGCGGGGAACCGCGCAACGAGGGATCGGACCACCTCGAGGGACGGGCCGAGCACAAGTGCCCGCACCCGAGAGGTGTACCGATCCCGTGTTGCGCGGTTCCCCGCGCCCCTTGTGCCCTGCCCGTCAGAGCGAAGCGTTCGAGCAGCGCCGCCCCCCGGTGAGGAGGAGGGGCGGCGCTCCCTCAAACCCGGGCGTCAGCCCAGGCGCTTCACCAGCGCGCGGTACTCGTCCCAGAGCTCGCTCGGCGTGTGCTCGCCGAACATCTCCAGGTGGGACGGGACCAGCGCGGCCTCCTGGCGCCAGATGTCGGCGTCCACGGAGAACAGCAGGTCGAGGTCGGACTGCGGGATGTCGAGGCCGGTGAGGTCGAAGCCCTCGACCTCGGGCAGCACGCCGATCGCGGTCTCGACGCCCTTGCCGGTGCCCTCCAGGCGCTCCACGATCCACTTGAGCACGCGGCTGTTCTCGCCGAAGCCCGGCCAGATGAACTTGCCGTCGCTGTTCTTGCGGAACCAGTTGACGTAGTAGATCTTCGGGAGCTTCGAGGCGTCGGCCTCGGCGCCGATCTTCAGCCAGTGGGCGAAGTAGTCACCCATGTTGTAGCCGCAGAACGGCAGCATCGCGAACGGGTCGCGGCGCAGCTCGCCGACGGTGCCCTCCTGGGCGGCGGTCTTCTCGGAGGCGATGTTGGCGCCGAGGAAGACGCCGTGCTGCCAGTCGAAGGACTCGGTGACCAGCGGGACGGCGGTGGCGCGGCGGCCGCCGAAGAGGATGGCCGAGATCGGGACGCCGGCCTGGTCCTCCCACTCGGGGGCGATCGTCGGGCACTGCGCGGCCGGGACGGCGAACCGGGCGTTCGGGTGGGCGGCGGGGGTGCCGGACTCCGGGGTCCAGTCGTTGCCGCGCCAGTCGGTCAGGTGCGCCGGGGGCTGCTCGGTGAGGCCCTCCCACCACACGTCGCCGTCGTCGGTGAGCGCGACGTTGGTGAAGACGGTGTTGCCCCAGAGGGTGTCGATGGCGTTGGCGTTGGTGTCCACGCCGGTGCCGGGGGCGACGCCGAAGAAGCCGGCCTCGGGGTTGATGGCGTAGAGGCGGCCGTCGGCGCCGAAGCGCATCCAGGCGATGTCGTCGCCGATCGTCTCGACCTTCCAGCCCGGGATGGTGGGCTGGAGCATGGCGAGGTTGGTCTTGCCGCAGGCGGACGGGAAGGCCGCCGCGATGTACTTCGGCTCCGCCTTGCCCGTGGGGCCGGCCGGCGGGGTGAGCTTCAGGACGAGCATGTGCTCGGCCAGCCAGCCCTCGTCGCGGGCCATGGTGGAGGCGATGCGCAGCGCGTAGCACTTCTTGCCGAGCAGGGCGTTGCCGCCGTAGCCGGAGCCGAAGGACCAGATCTCGCGGGTCTCCGGGAAGTGCGAGATGTACTTGGTGGAGTTGCACGGCCAGGCCACGTCGGCCTCGCCCTCGGCGAGCGGGGCGCCGACGGTGTGCACGGCCTTGACGAACTCGCCGTCCTCGCCGAGCTGGTCGATCACGGCCTTGCCCATGCGGGTCATCACGCGCATGGAGACGGCGACGTAGGCGGAGTCGGTGATCTCGACGCCGTACGCGGCCAGCGGGGAGCCGACCGGGCCCATGGAGAAGGGCACGACGTACATCGTGCGGCCCTTCATCGAGCCGCGGAAGAGGCCGTTCTCGCCCGCGAAGACCTCCCGCATCTCGGCGGGGGCCTTCCAGTTGTTGGTCGGACCGGCGTCCTGCTCCTTCTCGGAGCAGATGTACGTGCGGTCCTCGACGCGGGCGACGTCGGTCGGGTCGGAGGCGGCGTAGAAGGAGTTGGGACGCTTCTCGTCGTCGAGCTTCTTGAAGGTGCCCTGGGCGACCAGCAGCTCGGCGAGGCGGTGGTACTCCTCCTCCGATCCGTCGCACCATTCGATGCGGTCGGGCTGGGTCAGCTCGGCGATCTCGGCGACCCAGTCCAGCAGCTGCTGGTGGCGGGTGGGCGCGGACTCGGCGAGCGCAGACTTCAGAGGCGACACGTTCGCTCCGTTTCACACCATCTCGGCCAGGAGACGGCATCGCGGGGGTTTGAGGGTGGTTACACGGTAGCCCCGGACACCACCCCGGTTTGGTGCACTTCGTAGTACGTTCCGACATCCCTACTACGAAATGTCCAAGAGAATGGGCACCGGGGGTCGGATTCGGCCGCACCGGGACCGGCACTGAGACGTGGGTAACACTCCAGAATGTCCAAAAGTGATGATCGCCACTGACTACTTGGCAGTAACCTACGGTTCCGTAAGATGCTGCGCATGACTGCTGCGGACCTCACTGTGGACCTCGCCGCCGCCGGCGAAGCCCTGAAGCCCAAGTGGCGCGGCTGGCTCCACGCCGGCATGTTCCCCGCCTCGGTGGCGGCCGGGATCGTCCTGATCTGCCTGGCCGACTCGACGGCCGCCACGGCGGCGTGCGCGATCTACTCGGTGACCGCCTGGATGCTGTTCGGGGTGAGCGCGGTCTACCACCGCTTCACCTGGGGCCCGCGCGGCGAGGCGATCCTGCGCCGGCTCGACCACGCCAACATCTTCCTGATCATCGCGGGCACCTACACCCCGTTCACCATCCTGCTGCTGGACGGCGCCCGGCAGCAGCTGCTGCTCTGGGCGGTGTGGGGTGGAGCGCTGCTCGGCATCGCCTTCCGGGTGTTCTGGGTCGGCGCGCCGCGCTGGCTCTACACCCCGGTCTACCTGGCGCTCGGCTGGGCCGCGGCCTTCTTCCTGCCGGACTTCCTGCACACCGGCGGCGCCGCGGTGCTCACCCTGATGATCGTCGGCGGCGGCCTCTACAGCCTCGGCGGCGTGGTCTACGGCCTGAAGCGGCCGAACCCCTCACCCCGCTGGTTCGGCTTCCACGAGGTCTTCCACGCCTTCACCCTCGGCGCGTTCATCGTCCAGTACGTCGGCGTCTCACTGGTCGCGTACAGCGCGGCCGGCTGAGGACGCCCGCAGCTCCAGACGCTCCTGGGCCCGGCGGCAGCGCTCGCAGTGCGCCGCGCCGGGCCCTTCGCCGGTCGGCCGGGGGTGCGCCTTCGCGCGGAACCTCCGGCCGACGTGCGCCATCACCAGCAGCGTCTCCACCGCGGCCACCATCCAGACCGTCCGCGGCCCGCCGGCCAGGTAGCCCACGACGACGGCCAGCGCGGCCGACACCACCACCACCGCACCCCAGAACCGTGCACTCCGCAGCGCCATCGCCTCGCCTCCCGCCAGGTGACAGATCGTCAGATACTCCTCCCCGCCTACGGTGACATGCTCAGCACCTCCGGAGGCGAACTCCGGATCAACACTGCGGCAACACCTCGTGCCGACCGGACGCTCCTCCTCCGAAACATCCGCACGACGGCCGCCGACAAGGGCGGCACGCACACGGAACGCCCGCACGGCCGGCACCCGGCGCGGCGGGCACCCGAGCCGGCGGACACCCGGACACGCCGACGGGCGGCCCGGCCGGTCGAGGACCGGTCGGGCCGGGGGGGGCAGGGGCCGGGGGGCCCCCCCCTGGGGACGCACCCTCGGGCCGGCTACCGCCGGGCGCCGCGCCTGCGGACGGCCAGCCCCGCCCCCGTCAGCACGGTGACCGCGAGCGCTGCGCCCGCCGCCACCGCCGGTCCGCGCCCGGACGGCCGTCCCGGCCCGGCGGCCACGGCGGTGTCCGCCCAGCCGCCGCCCGCGCCCGCCCGGTCGTAGGACGAGCCCGGCAGCCGGCCGCCGTACCGCTGCTGCACCAGCTTCCGGTACTCGGCGAGGGTGGTGCCGCCCGCGCCGACCGAACGCCGGGCGTCCTCGTCGAGCGGCAGCACCCGGCCGCCGCGCAGCACGTACCAGGCGTCGATCTGCGGCTCCCGGAAGGCGGTGCCGCCACCGGTGGCCGCGGCCTGCGCCGGGTAGTCGGTCTCGTCGCCGCCGGAGGCGATGTCCACCACCCGCCAGCCGCCGCTGTCGCGGATCGTCCAGACCGAGGCGGCCCGCCCGTCCGCGGCGACCGCCCGGCCGGCGACGAACTCCACGCGGGCCACCGGGGCGCCGGCGACGCCCGCGACGAAGCCCTCGTTGAGGCCGTAGACGGCGACCGCGTCCCCGGTCAGCCGGGGTGCGGCGGCGGTCGCGGCCTTCGCCTCGGCCGCCGCGGGGAGTCCGGCCGCGCCGGCCGGGCGCCCCTCCCGGGCGAAGAACAGGGCCACCCGGTCGAGTGCGGCCGGGGCAGCGGCCGCGGACCGGGCGGCGGCCAGCTCCGCCGGGGCGATCGGGGCCGGGGCGGCGGCGTCCGCGGCCGCGGCGAGCGGCGCCGCGGCGAGGCCGAGGCAGCCGGCGAGGACGAGCGCGGTGAGGTGTCTCGGGTATCCGGTCATGGCTGGCTCCTCACGCGCCGATCCGGTACAGGGAGTGGGTCCAGCCGAAGCTGCTGTTGCCGGTGTAGTAGCGGTAGTCCGCCCAGTTGTAGCGGTGGTTGGACGGCCAGGGGTCGCCCCAGTAGACCCAGCTGCCGGCGGCGTCGTAGCCGTAGAGGACGTGCATGTGGCCGCCGCCGGAGGACCACTGGATGCGGGTCTCCACCGGCCGCCCGGCGTCGATCTCGCCCTGGACGGTGGCGTAGGAGAGGGTGCCGCTCACGTAGCGGCCGGGGTTGATGCCGATCCGCCACAGGGCGTTCTGGACGTCGCCCAGGGTGGCCTGGCCGTTCGGGCAGGCGGAGTCGACGGCGCGGCCGAAGGCCAGGTTGCAGAACTGGTTCTGGCTGTAGCCGTAGCCGTAGTAGGTCGCGATGGTGTTGCCGCTCGCGGCCCAGCACCAGTTGGACTGCTGCTGTTGCTGCATGGTGATGCCGAGGGTGCGGGCCGCCGACAGCCCGGCGGCGGGCGCCGGGGCTGCGGGTGCGGGAACGGGGGTCCGGACGGGGGCGGCCTGCGCCGGGGAGGCGGCGGCCGCGGTGAGGGCCGGGGCCAGGACGCCCAGCGCGAGTGCGGCGACCGCACGGCGCAGGCGTCCCGGTGCCGGCGGCACGGGAGTTGACGGCATGGGGGTTCCTCCTGCGGTGGGGCGTAGGAAGAGGTGTGGGGGTGCGCGTCCGGACGCGGTGCGAAGAGCATCGGGCGCCGTCCGGCGCCGGTCAACGCGCGGCCGGGCCGCGCCGTCCGCGGTGTGAACGCCCGCCCTCCGGATGTGAACGCGGCCCGCCCGCCACGTCCGTACCTGATGACACGGCGGGCACGGGGTGTGAATATTCACCCCAGCCCCGGAGGTGGCCATGCAGCCGACCGTCCCGCCGGATCTCGCGGCCGCGCTCCGCACCGGCCCGTTCCCGCTCGCCCTGCGCACCGCCATCGCCGCGCGCGGCCTGGCCCTGCAGCGGGTGCAGGAGCGCCTCGCCCGGCGCGGTGTCCGGGTCGGCGTGACCAGCCTCAGTTACTGGCAGCAGGGCAGGCGGCGGCCCGAACGCCCGGAGTCGCTGCGGGCCGTGGCGGTGCTGGAGGAGGTGCTCGACCTGCCGGAGCACTCGCTGACCCGGCTGCTCGGCCCCCGCCGGGCCCCGGCCGGGCCGGCCGCGCCGGCCACCCTGCCGTACCGCGCCCTGATCCGGCCGCGCAGCGCCGTGGACGGGCTGATCGCCGCGGTCTCCGGCCCGCAGGACTCCGGGCTGCACACGGTGGTGCACGTCGAGCGGATCCGGATCGACGCCCGCCGGCGGCTGGCCCGGCGGGACTCCCAGCACGCGCTGCGCGCCCACCGCGACGGCGTCGACCGCTACCTCGCCATCCACCAGGGCGATCCCGGCGCGGACCCGGGGCGGGTGGTGCTGCGCGCCGAGGAGAACTGCCGGCCGGGCCGGATCCGGCGCGACCCGGAGCACGGCCTGCTGGTCGCCGAACTGCTGCTGGACCGCAGGCTGCGCACCGGCGACACCCACCTGCTCGGCTACGGCTTCGACGACGCGCCGACCCCGACGCCGAGCTGCGAGTACGTCCGCGGCTTCAACGCCGGTGCCGGCCAGTACGTCCTGCAGGTCACCTTCGACCCGGCCGCGCTGCCCGTCCGCTGCCACCGCTTCGCCGTCCGGGCGCCGGGCGAGCGGCCGCACGAGTCGGAGGAGCTGACCCTGGACGGGCACCACAGCGTGCACCTGGTGGCGACCGGCCTGCCGCCCGGCCTGCTCGGCATCGGCTGGGACTGGGACTGACCGCCCGTCAGCCGGCCGCGAAGTCGAAGGTCACGTGGTCGGCCACCGGCCGGTAGCCGAGCTTCTGGTAGATCGAGTTGCTGACCGGGTTGGCGAGGTCGGTGTAGAGCAGCACCTCGGCGGCGCCGGCCGCCAGGGCGTGCGCAGAGGCGGCGGCGACGACCCCGCTGGCGTAGCCGCGGCCGCGCAGGGCGACGGGGGTGAAGACCGGGCCGATCCGGGACATCCCGGCGATCACCGGGCTGGCGCCGGCGAAGGAGACCGGGCGGCCGCCGTCCTCCCACACGTGCAGGCCGCCCTCGGCGAGCCTGCCGTCGACGTAGGCGCCGTGGTCGACCGGGTTGCTCTCGCCGATCTCGGCGAGGAAGGCGGCGCTCCACTCGACGAGCTGCTCCCGGTCGGCGGGCCCGGCGGGCCGCGCGGTGCCGGCGGGCACCGGTGAGGGCCCCTCCAGCCCGGCCAGCCGGTAGAGCCGCTCGTCCACCGCGGTCTCGGCGCGGACGGCGCCTGCGGCAGCGGGCGGCCAGGCCTCGGCGAACGCCGCCGCGGCCGCCCGCTCGCCGGCCACCCCGGGCACCCGCGCGCCGCGGTCGTGCAGGGCCCCGGCGAGCTCGGCGGCCGCCTCGGCCGGCATCCGGCCGAGCCGCACCGGGTAGGGCGGGGTCTGTGCGAAGACGCCCGCGACCGGGCCGTCCGGCGCGGCCCGCCAGTGGCCGAACACCGGTTCACCGTCGCCGAAGGCGTGCCGGCCGCGCTTGGCGATCCGGTCCAGCAGGGTGAGCAGCACGGTGTTGTCGGCCGGGTGGGCGGCGAGGAAGGCGCCGGCTTCGGCACGGAGGGCGGCGGGGTCGTTCGTGAGGGTCCAGGTCATGCCCCATCCTGGCGCCGCCCGCGACCCGTGCGCATTCGAATTAGCCGAGGCGCTCCGCGAGTTCGGCGGCGTCGGCGGTGGGGGCGTCGCAGCTGAAGTGCCGGCAGACGTAGGCGGCGGGACGGCCGGCGAGCAGCGGGCGGTCGGCCAGCAGCGGGACCTCCTTGCTGCCCGCCTCGCCCACCGCGACGACCGCGCCGGGGGCGGTGGAGAGCAGTGCGGTGCGGTGCAGTTCGGCGGTGGCGGGGTCGCCGGCCGGTCCGACCACGGCGACCTCGCGCGGGCCGTCGAGCAGGGCCTCGGCGACGGCGAGCCCCCAGCCGATGAACCGGGGGGCCCGGGTGCCGAGCGCGCCGACCACGCCGAGTGCCCGCTCGGCGGCGGTGCGGTGGCGCTCGGAGCCGGTGTAGGCGGCGTAGCCGAGCAGTGCGCCGGCGGCGGCCGTCCAGCCGGAGGGGGTGGCGTTGTCGGTCGGGTCCTGCGGACGCCGGATCAGCTCCTCGGCGTCGTCGGCGGTGTCGTAGAGGGCGCCGGAGGCGGCGTCGGTGAAGTGGGCGAGGACGGTGTCGAGGAGCCCGCCGGCGAGGTCGAGCCACTCGGCCTCGCCGGTGACGGCGTACAGGGCGAGGAAGCCCTCGGCGGTGTCGGCGTAGTCCTCCAGGACGCCGGCGTTGGCGCCGGCCCGGCCGTCGCGGGAGGTGCGCAGCAGCCGGCCGTCGGCGGTGAGGTGGACGGCGAGCAGCAGGTCGGCGGCGCGTTCGGCGGCCTCGACGAGGTCGGGGCGCTCCAGCAGGGCGCCGGTCTCGGCGAGCGCGGCGATCGCGAGGCCGTTCCAGGCGGCGACGACCTTGTCGTCGCGGGCGGGGGCGGGCCGCTCGGCGCGGGCCTCGAAGAGACGGGTGCGGATCCGCTCGTACGTCTCGGGGTCTTCGGGGTCGGTGAGCAGCTGGAGGACGGAGCTGCCGTGCTCGAAGGTGCCGGTGACCTCGAAGATCCCGGTGGCGAGGGCGGCGTCCTCGGGGCCGAGGGCGGCGGTGAGCTGCTCCGGGGTCCAGGCGTAGTAGGCGCCCTCGGCGGGCTTGCCGGTGACCGGGTCGGGCGAGTCGGCGTCCAGGGCGGAGGCGAAGCCGCCCTCGGGGGTGCGCAGTTCGCGGAGCAGGAAGTCGGCGGTGTCCAGTGCGGTGCGGCGGGCGCGGGCGTCACCGGTGGCGCGCCACAGGTGGAGGTAGGTGCGCAGCAGCAGGGCGTTGTCGTACAGCATCTTCTCGAAGTGCGGCACGACCCAGTCGGCGTCCACGGAGTAGCGGGCGAAGCCGCCGCCGAGCTGGTCGTACAGGCCGCCGCGGGACATCGCGTCGCAGGTGCGCGCGGCCATCTCCAGGGCGGCGGCGGAGCCGGTGCGGGCGTGGTGGCGCAGCAGCCACTCGACGGTCATGGACGGCGGGAACTTGGGGGCGCCGCCGAAGCCGCCGCGGCGTTCGTCGAAGCCGCGGCCGAGTTCGAGCAGGGCGGCGTGCAGTTCGGCCTCGCCGGGGGCGGGCAGCACGCCGGCGCCGGCGCCGTAGACCCGGGCGCGCTCCTGCAGCTCGGCGCGGATCCGGCCGGCGACCTCGCCGACCTCCTCGCGGCGGTCGCGCCAGGCGGCGGTGACGCCCTCCAGGACCTGCCGGAAGCCGGGCATGCCGTGCCGGGGCTCGGGCGGGAAGTAGGTGCCGAAGTAGAACGGCTCCTTGTCCGGCGTGAGGAAGACCGTCATGGGCCAGCCGCCCTGGCCGGTGGCGGCCTGGACGGCCTCCATGTAGACGGCGTCGACGTCGGGCCGCTCCTCGCGGTCGACCTTGACGGCCACGAAGTGCTCGTTGGCGTAGGCGGCGATCGCCTCGTCCTCGAAGGACTCGTGCGCCATCACGTGGCACCAGTGGCAGGCCGCGTACCCGACGGACAGCAGGACGGGCACCCCGCGTCGCTCCGCCTCGGCGAAGGCCTCGGGCCCCCAGGGCCACCAGTCGACCGGGTTGTCGGCGTGCTGGAGCAGGTACGGCGAGGTCGCGTCGGCGAGACGGTTCGGCATGGGCCCATCCTTGCGCATCCCCGCGCGGGTGACACACTGCCGCGTCGTGGAGCGACAACTGATCGGCAGCAGTGGCTGGTACGGCGTGCGGTGCGTGTTCCGGTGGACGGGCCGCGGTACCTACGAGGAGCGGATCACCCTCTGGCGGGCGGCCTCGGCGGACGGGGCGATCGCCCTGGCCGAGGCGGAGGCGGCCGGGTACGCCGAGGACACCGGTGTCGAGTACACCGGGCTCGCGCAGTGCTACGAGGCGGTGGACGTCCCCGGGCCGGGCGCGGAGGTGTTCTCGCTGCTGCGGGACAGCCCGCTGGAGCCCGATGCCTACCTCGACCGGTACTTCGACGACGGCGGCGAGCGGCAGCTCCCGGTGTGACTACTCCTCGGTGGTCTCCGGCTCCTCGACGAAGTCGATCTTCTTGAAGCGGCTGTTCATGGACTTCAGCAGGAACCAGGTGGCGATGCCGAGGGCCGCGAAGACGACGAAGCCGAGCAGGCCCGGGGTGACCTTGTTCTGGTCGAGGGCGAGGTCCGCGGCGAGGTGGGTGAGGTTCACGGGGGTGCTCATCTCTCCATGGTGGCCCGGCCCTACACGGGCCGGGCCACCGGGGTGGTGCAGGGGGTTCGCGCTACTTGCGCAGGCCCGCGAACAGGTCGTTCTCGGGCAGGTCGGTGTCGACGTGCGAGCGGGCGAGCTCGTAGTCCTCGGTGGGCCACACCTCGCGCTGGATGTCCAGCGGGACGCGGAACCAGGGGCCGTCGGGGTCGATCTGGGTGGCGTGCGCGATCAGCGCCTTGTCGCGGATCTCGAAGTAGTCGTCGCAGACCACGCGGGTGGTGATCTCGCGCTCCTTGCGGCCGCTCTTCTCCCAGCCGGCGATCCACTCGCCGTACGGGGAGTCGTGCCCGTTGTCGGTGAGGTAGGCGTGCAGGGCGCGGATCCGGCCCATCGGGAAGCCGTGGTTGTAGTACAGCTTCTGCGGCTGCCAGGGCTCGCCGGCCTCCGGGTAGGCGTCCGGGTCGCCGGCGGCGTCGAAGGCCACCATGGTGATCTTGTGGGTCATGATGTGGTCGGGGTGCGGGTACCCGCCGTTCTCGTCGTACGTGGTGATCACGTGCGGGCGGAACTCGCGGATCAGCCGCACCAGGGTGCCGGCCGCCGCGTCCACGTCCTCCAGGGCGAAGCAGCCCTCGGGGAGCGGCGGCAGCGGGTCGCCCTCGGGCAGCCCGGAGTCGACGTAGCCCAGCCAGGCCTGCTGCACGCCGAGGATCTCCCGGGCGGCGTCCATCTCCTTGCGGCGCACCTCGTGGATGTTCTCCTCGACCCAGGCGTCGCCCTGCAGCTTGGGGTTGAGGATCGACCCCCGCTCGCCACCCGTGCAGGTGGCCACCAGCACGTCCACCCCCTGGGCGACGTACATCGCCGTGGTGGCGGCGCCCTTGCTGGACTCGTCGTCCGGGTGCGCGTGCACCGCCATCAGTCGCAACTGCTCGCTCAACGCCTGGTTCCCTTCCAGGTATGTCCGGTTCGTCGGGTCGGCTCCCCCGCCGCCTCCGGCGCGGACGTGCCCCTTCTATAGTGACGGACTGAGGAGCCGCTCCATTCCCTCCCCAGCCCGAGCGCGCCTCGTCGAAAGGACCGAGCCGGCCATGGACTCCAGCCGTACGACCACCGCCCTGCCGGAGGGCCGCTACAGCCGCCGCTCCGACGCCGAGGCGGACCGTCGGCTGCGGATCGCCGCGGTGGTCTGCGGTGTGCTGTTCCTGGGCGTGGTGGCCTGGCTGGGCGGCTCGTACATCCTGCGCGAGAGCGTGATGAACGGCAGTGTGCCGGCCTTCGAGGCGGTCTCCGACCACGAGATGCAGCTGCAGCTGTCGGTCCGCAAGGAGGCGGGCACCGCGGGTGTCTGCACGGTACGCTCGATGGCGGCGGACAAGGCCGTGGTGGGCCAGTACGACTTCCCGGTGCCGGCCGAGGGCAGCACCTGGTCGCAGGTGGTGACGTTGCGCACCACCGCCCGCGGGGTGACCGCGGAGCTGCTGGGCTGCACGCCCCGCCGCTGATCCGCCACCCGTCCGGGGGAGCCGTCCGGGCGGAATTCCCCTTTGCACATCGCACCCTCCCCGGCGCATATTCGAGCGTACGGGCGGGCATCCGTACGGAGTGCCGCGGCAGCCGGCCGTGGCCGTGCCCGCGAGCTCCCCTCCCGCCGGGAGGCGGAAATTGTTAGGCTCGTGGTTTCGCCCCTTCCGAGCCCCAGCGCCCGGGAGCGGGCGTTGCTTTGTAGTTACGACAGAACCTGCTGACGAACAACCCTCAGCACAGCCCAGTACCGACGAGGAGCACCCGTGACCCAGACCAGCGATGACGTGACCTGGCTCACTCAGTCCGGCTACGACCAGCTCAAGGCCGAGCTGGAGCACCTGACCGGCCCCTGGCGCATCGAGATCGCCCAGAAGATCGAGGCGGCGCGCGAGGAGGGTGACCTCAAGGAGAACGCCGGCTACCACGCGGCCAAGGAGGAGCAGGGCAAGTACGAGGCCCGGATCCGCCAGCTCACCCAGCTGCTGGAGCGCGCCAAGGTGGGCGAGGCCCCGGCCGACTCCGGTGTCGTCGCCCCGGGCATGGTCGTGACCGTCGCCTTCGACGGCGACGAGGACGACACCATGCGCTTCCTGCTCGGCTCGCGCGAGGTCGCCGGCGACGACCTGGACATCTACTCGCCGCAGTCGCCGCTCGGCCGCGCCATCAACGGCAAGAAGGTCGGCGAGGACGCCACCTACGAGCTGCCGAACGGCAAGCGGGCCAGCGTGACGATCATCGAGGCCAAGCCGCACGCCGGCTGAGTCCGCGCACACCCCGAGGGGCGGCCCCGGCGCTGAGCCGGGGCCGCCCCTCGTGCTGCACCTGCCGCCGGTCAGCCGGCCGCGGAGCGGTACTTGCGGACCGACAGCCAGGAGAACAGCGCCGTGATCACCAGCGACCAGACGATCGACACCGGCACCGCGTGCTGCATCGGCCAGGCGTCGTCGACCGGGCCGACCTGGTTGCCGAACAGGTCGCGGCAGGCCTGGACGGTCGCCGAGAACGGGTTCCAGTAGGCGATCGGCTGCAGCCAGCCCGGCATCGAGCTGATCGGCACGAAGGCGTTGGAGACGAAGGTCAGCGGGAAGAGCCAGATCAGGCCGGCCGAGGTGGCCGCCTCCGGGCTGCGCACGGACAGGCCGATCAGCGCACCGATCCAGGAGAAGGCGTAGCCGAGCAGGAGCAGCAGCCCGAAGGCCGCCATCGCCTTCCAGAAGCCCTCGTGGATGCGCCAGCCGACCAGCAGGGCGACCAGGGCGAGCACCAGCAGGATGAAGGCGGTCTGCACCAGGTCGGCGAGGGTCCGGCCGACCAGGACGGCCGAGCGGGTCATCGGCAGCGAGCGGAAGCGGTCGACCAGGCCCTTGGTCATGTCCTCCGCGATGCCGGCCGAGGCGCCGGCGGTCGCGAAGGTGACGGTCTGCGCGAAGATGCCGGCCATCAGGAACTGGATGTAGGCGTCGTGGCTGGCCTGCGTCCCGGGGATCTGGATCGCGCCGCCCATCACGTACGAGAAGAGCAGCACGAACATCACGGGCTGGAGCAGCCCGAAGACCACGATCTCGGGGATGCGGAGCATCCGGCGCAGGTTGCGGCGGGCGACGACCCAGGAGTCGTGCAGCATCGCGGCGAGCCCGGTGCGCCGGCGCGGGGCGGTGTGGCCGATGGCGTGCTCGGTGGCGGTGGTCGCCATCTCAGGACTCCTTTCCGTGGCCGTGGCGGCCCCGGGCCTGCTTCTGCTGCCCGTTCCCGCCGTTCTCCTCGGCCTCGGTGGCGTGGCCGGTGAGGGAGAGGAAGACGTCGTCGAGGGTGGGGCGGCGCAGGCCGATGTCGTCGATCTCGATCGAGCGGGCGTCGAGCTCGCGGATGACGTCGGCGAGCACCTTGGAGCCGCCGCTGACCGGGACGGTGATCCGACGGGTGTTGCGTTCCACGGCCGGCTCGCCCTTGGCGTAGGGGGTGAGGGCGGCGACGGCCTCGGCGACCTCGTCCGGGCGGTGCACCACCAGTTCGATGCGTTCGCCGCCGATCGTCGCCTTGAGCTCGTCGGCGGTGCCGCGGGCGATCACCCGGCCGTGGTCGACCACCGCGATGTCGTGGGCGAGGCGGTCGGCCTCCTCCAGGTACTGGGTGGTGAGCAGCAGGGTGGTGCCCTGGTCGACGAGGTTCTCGATGACCTCCCACAGGGCGAGGCGGTTGCGCGGGTCGAGGCCGGTGGTGGGCTCGTCCATGAACATCACCGGGGGGCGGACGACCAGGGCGGCGGCGAGGTCGAGGCGGCGGCGCATGCCTCCGGAGTAGGTCTTGGCGGTGCGGTCGGCGGCCTCGGCGAGGTTGAACCACTCCAGCAGTTCCAGGGCGCGGGCCTTCGCGTCGCGGGCGCTCATCTGGTACAGCTCGCCGACCATCTGGAGGTTCTCGCGGCCGGTGAGGTACTCGTCGACGGCGGCGTACTGGCCGGAGAGGCCGATCAGGCCGCGCACCTCGTTGGGGTGCCGGAGCACGTCCAGTCCGGCCACCGTGGCTCGGCCGGAGTCGGGTCGGAGCAGGGTGGTGAGCACCCGCACGGTGGTGGTCTTGCCCGCACCGTTCGGGCCGAGCAGGCCCAGCACGGTGCCTTCGGGCACGTCGAGGCTGACGCCGTCGAGGGCGCGGACGTCACCGAAGGTCTTGACCAGGTTCTCGGCTTGGATGGCTGGCGCCATGGCCTGCCTCATCTCCTGTTTGTCCGGTATGTCGTCTGATCGTCACACAGGTGCCCGGGCGGGCGGATCCCGAATCTCGCGATGTATCGCGAGAGGATGGCAGCTTGCGATATATCGCGTCAAGGGGTGCGGCGGTGCGCCACCCGCACGGCGGAGCGGCCCTACTGGGTGACCACGTACCCCGCGGCGCGCAGCTCACCGGTCACCACCGCGCAGTGCTCCGGCCCCTTGGTCTCCAGGTGCAGGTCCACCTCGACCTCGGTCAGCCCCAGCCGCGGGTCGATCCGCACGTGCGCGACGTCCAGCACGTTGGCGTCCACCCGGGTGAGCACTCCCAGCAGGTCGGCCAGCGCCCCCGGCCTGTCCGCCAGCCGCACCCGCAGGGACAGGTAACGGCCGGCCGCCGCCAGACCGTGCCGCAGCACCCGCATCATCAGCTGCGGGTCGATGTTGCCGCCGGACAGCACCGCCACCACCGGGCCCTCGAAGCCCTCCGGCCGCTCCAGCAGGGCCGCGATCGGGCTCGCCCCGGCCGGCTCCACCACCAGCTTCAGCCGCTCCAGGCCGACCAGCAGCGCCCGCGACAGCGCGTCCTCGGAGACCGTGCGGACACCGTCGGCCAGCGTGTTCACCACCTCGAACGGGATGTCGCCGGGCCGGCCCACCATGATCCCGTCCGCCATCGTGGCGATCCGCGGCAGCGACACCGGGTGCCCGGCCGCCAGCGACGGCGGGTACGCGGCCGCGCCCGCCGCCTGTACCCCGACCACCCGCACGTCCGGGCGCAGCGGCTTCACCGCCGCCGCGATCCCGGCGATCAGCCCGCCGCCGCCGACCCCGACCAGGATCGTGCGGACCTCCGGGCACTGCTCCAGGATCTCCAGGCCCACCGTGGCCTGGCCGGTCACCACGTCCCAGTGGTCGAAGGGGTGGATGAACACCGCGCCGGTCGCCTCCGACCAGCGCTGCGCCGCCTGCAGGGCCTCGTCGACGGTGGCGCCGTGCAGCCGTACCTCGGCGCCGTAGTCGCGGGTCGCCGCCACCTTCGGCAGCGGGGCGCCGGTCGGCATGAAGACGGTGGCGGGCACGCCGAGCAGCGAGGCCGCCAGCGCCACGCCCTGCGCGTGGTTGCCGGCGCTCGCGGCGACCACCCCGCCGGCCTTCTGCACCGGCGTCAGCCCGGCGATCCGCACGTACGCGCCGCGCAGCTTGAACGAGCCGGTGCGCTGCAGGTTCTCGCACTTGAGGTGGACGGGCGAGCCCACCAGCGCGGACAGGTACCGGCTCGACTCCATCGGCGTCACCCGGGCGATCCCGGCCAGCATCTTCTGGGCGCCGCGGACGTCGTCGAGGGTGATCGGCCAGCTCTGCATGCGGATCAGCGTACGGCCGCGGGCCGCCTGCGACCGGCAGCGACCGGCGGCGCCGGGCCTGTTCCCGGGCCGGGCCGTCGCGCGTACGCTGCTGGCTCCGAGCACCCGTACCGCCTCTGGAACGTGAGCCGCGATGACGACCCCCTCGCCCCCGGCCGCCCCCGGCAACGACCCCCTCCACAGCCAACTCCACTACCAGGTGGCGGTGTTCGCCCGTCGGCTGGAGCAGGCCCGGCACGGCGCGGTCGGCTCGCTGGACCGCGCCGCCTACCTGCTGCTGGACGAGCTGCAGCGCCGCGGCCCGGCCAGCGTGAAGACCCTCGCCGCGGCGCTCGGCGTCGACTCCTCCACCGTCACCCGGCAGGCCGCGCCGCTCGTCGAGGCGGACCTGGTCGGCCGGGTCCCGTACCCGGCCGACCGGCGTGCCGTGCACCTCGCCCTGACCCCGCTCGGCGGCCGCAGGCTCGCCGAAGTACGGGCCGGACGCGAGGAGTTGATGCGCCACCTGACGGCGGACTGGCCCGCCGACGAGCGGCGGGCCTTCTGCGCCCTGCTGGCCCGCTTCAACGACTCGCTGGAGTCGTACTCGGCGGGCCGTCAGTCCTGACCGGGCCGCGCGGGGCTCAGCCCAGCGCCTGGCGCAGGTCGGCGAGCAGGTCGTCGACCGACTCGATGCCGACCGAGATCCGCACCAGGTCGGCCGGCACCTCCAGCGCCGAACCCGCCACCGAGGCGTGCGTCATCCGGCCCGGGTGCTCGATCAGCGACTCCACGCCGCCCAGCGACTCGCCGAGGGTGAACAGCTGCGCCCGGTTGCAGACCTCGACCGCCGCCTCCTCGCCGCCGTGCACGCGGAAGGAGACCATGCCGCCGAAGGCCTTCATCTGCTTGGCCGCGATGTCGTGGCCGGGGTGCTCGGGCAGGCCCGGGTAGAGCACCTGGCTGACCTTCGGGTGGCCGGCCAGCAGCTCGGCGACCTTCTCGGCGTTGGCGCTGTGCCGGTCCATCCGGACACCCAGCGTCTTGATGCCGCGCAGCACCAGCCAGGCGTCGAACGGGCCGGAGACCGCGCCCATCGCGTTCTGGTGGTACGCGACCTCCTCGCCGAGGCCGGCGTCGGCCAGCACCAGCGCGCCGCCGACCACGTCCGAGTGGCCGCCCATGTACTTGGTGGTGGAGTGCACCACGGCGTCGGCGCCGAGCGCGATCGGCTGCTGCAGGTAGGGGCTGGCGAAGGTGTTGTCCACCACCAGCAGGGCGCCGGCGGCGTGCGCCACCTCGGCCAGCGCGGTCAGGTCGGTGATGCCCAGCAGCGGGTTGGACGGGGTCTCCACCCACACCGCGCGGGTGTTCGGACGGAGCTGGGCGCGGACGTCCGCGAGGTCCTGGGTGTTGGCGACGGAGAACTCCACGCCCCACCGGGTGAGGACCTTCGCGAACAGCCGGAACGTGCCGCCGTAGGCGTCGTTCGGGATCACGATGTGGTCGCCCGGCTTGAGGATCGTGCGCAGCAGGGTGTCCTCGGCCGCGAGGCCGGAGGCGAAGGCGAGGCCGCGCGCGCCGCCCTCGATCGCCGCGAGGCACTCCTCCAGCGCGGTTCTGGTCGGGTTGGCGGAACGGCTGTACTCGTACCCGCCCCGCAGGCCGCCCACCCCGTCCTGCTTGTACGTGGACACCTGGTAGATCGGCGTGACGACGGCCCCGGTCTGGGGGTCTGCTTCCTGACCCGCGTGGATGGCGAGGGTCTCGAAGCCCTGGGGAAGCTGGTGCTCGGTCATGCCCATGAGCCTAGTCCGCGGGGGCCCGGCCGCACGGGCTGAGCGCACGTCCCGCGCCGCGCCGTCGGCGGCACCGCCCCGGCCGGCCCCGGCGGGCCCGCCGTCCGCCGCCGGAGCGGACCGGGCCCGGCCAGCGGAATCCCTTCGCCCGCGGTCGTTCGGACCGCCACCACCGCGCGCCCGCACAGCCGATCGAGAGATCCGATCGGCCGCCGTCCGGAGGTACCGCAACCGCCGGCACGACCCCGCCGCCCGCCGCCGGGGCCCGCAGCGGCACTGTCACAGCCGCCTGACAGGATGCGCGGGTGCCCGACACCCGTACACCCGTCCGCCCCGACTTCCGGGGCGACTTCGAGATCCACCTGACCGTCGCCCCGCAGCAGGGCCCGGCGCTCGCCGCCTGGGCCGCGGGGCGCGGCCTCAAGGTCGTCGACATCGAACTCGCCCGGGGCGCCGCCCCCCGGCAGCCGATGCTCACCCTGACCGTCTCCGGCACCCTCGCCGAGGCCGAGGCGCTCGCCGGCCGGACGGGGGCGGAGGCCGACTCCGCCGGGTTCGCCGTGCTCCGCACCAAGATCGAGGCCGCGCCCTGGACGGCGGGCGTCCCCGCCACCGACGGGCAGGCCCGGGCCCTCGGCCCGGCGTACTACTTCGAACACCACGTCAAACTGCTGCTGGACACGCCGCCCGGGCCCGCGCTGGCCGCCGCGGCCGAGCGCCACGACGCCCACCTGTCCCGCAACGCCCGGCGCACCCGGCCCGACGGGCAGGTCGAGTTCTTCGTCACCCAGCGCTGCCGCCTGGTCGGCGCCGACACCGCCGGCCGCCGCCTGGACGCCCTGCTCGCCGACCTCACCGGACACCGGATCGCCTCCGTCGAGCGGGAGTTCGCCGTGCTCGACACCGCCGAGGCGCTGGACGCCGGCTGGATCGCGGAAGCCCGCCCCGCGGACGCCCACCCCACCGAGGACACCGCCGAAAGGACCTCCCGATGACCAACTCCTCCTGGCAGGAACTCGGCTACGGCCCCTGGAGCGAGCAGCTCAGCCTCCCGCACGCGAACCCCACCGACAGCGAACTCGGCGAGTTCGAACTCCCCCGCTCGATCCGGCCGGTGGCTGGCGAGGGCGTCGTCCAGCGGGCGGTCTTCGACCCCTCGCTGCGCGGCTACACCAAGGCGATGCGGGCCGGCGACCCGGAGTTCGCCGACGCTGCCACCGGCGCCCGCTGGTACGCCGCACGGCGGGAGGCCCTGGACACCGTGCTCGCCGCCGTCGCCGCCTCCCCCTGGGCCGGGCACCTGGTGCTGCGCGGATCGGTGCTGCTCACCGCCTGGTTCGGGGCGGACGCGCGCGAGCCGGGCGACCTCGACTTCATCGTCACGCCGACCGACTGGGAGCTCGACGACCCTCGGACCGACGGCCTGCTCACCGGGCTGGCGGCCGCCGCCGAACGGCTCTCCGGCACCGTCCGGCTGCACGCCGACCGAGCCGTCCGGGACGAGATCTGGACGTACGACCGCGTCCCGGGGCGCCGCCTCGTCCTGCCGTGGAGCGCCGACGGCCTGCCCGAGGGCACCGTCCAGCTGGACTTCGTCTTCACCGAGCCGCTGGCCGCCGAGCCCGTCCGCACCGCCGTGCCTCCGCTCTCCGGCTCCGGCACGCCCGCCGAACTGCGCACCGCCGACCGCGAGCTCTCGCTCGCCTGGAAGATCCTCTGGCTGGTCAACGACGGCTTCGCCCAGGGCAAGGACCTGTACGACGCCGTCCTGCTCGCCGAATCCGCCCCGCTCCGCTACGAGCTGCTGCGGGACGTCTTCCTCACGTCCCACCCGTGGTGGGCCACCCGGCCGCTGGTCACCGATGACGTCGCCGAGCCGCTGGAGCGCGTCGAGTGGGACGAGTTCCGCAAGGAGCACCCGCAGGTCGGCACCGCCGAGGAGTACGGCGAGCGACTGCTCGCCGCCCTCGCCCCGACCTTCGGCGGCCGCAGCGAGGAGGAGCTCCGCGCGGTGTGGCTGCCGCCGGAGTCCACCACGGAATCCGACGGCACCGGCGCGCGTTGAACCCGCCGCACACCCGACACGCCGGACACCTGGAGCAGGCCTTGCTGTTCAACCGCCACAAGAGCGCTCTCGTCACCGCCGACCAGGCGCTGCCCGGCCGCACCACCCCGCTGTTCACCGTCTCCGACCTGCACACCGTCCTCGGCACCCCGCTCACCGGCCCCTACCCGGAGGGCCTGGAGACCGCCGACTTCGGCCTCGGCTGCTTCTGGGGCGCCGAGCGCGCCTTCTGGCAGCTGCCGGGCGTCTGGACGACCCTGGTCGGCTACCAGGGCGGGCACACCGAGAACCCGACCTACGAGGAGGTCTGCAGCGGCCTCACCGGGCACACCGAGGCCGTCCGCGTCGTCTTCGACCCGGCCCGGATCTCGTACGGGACGCTGCTGAAGACCTTCTGGGAGGCCCACGACCCGACCCAGGGCTTCCGCCAGGGCAACGACGTCGGCACCCAGTACCGCTCGGCGGTCTACACCCACTCGCCCGCCCAGCAGGCCGCCGCCGAGGCCTCCCGGGACGCCTTCCAGCCCGAGCTCACCGCCCTCGGCTTCGGCGCGATCACCACCGAGATCGCCCCCGCCGCCGCCTTCCACCCGGCCGAGCCCTACCACCAGCAGTACCTCTCCGAGGCCAAGAACCCCAACGGCTACTGCGGCCTCGGCGGCACCGGCGCCTCCTGCCCGATCGGCGTCGCGCGGACGAACGGCTGACCGTCCGGTGACGACGGCCCGGGAGCTGTACCGGGCGATGCTGCGCGACGGCGTCGCCCCGCGGCTGCGCACCCCTCGGCTGGAAGGGGTCCGGGTAGCGCTACGAGCTCCCGGACCCCGGGGCCTGGGTGCAACTGGGCTTCCAGGGTTCCCGCTTCGACTCCGCGGACTCCCTGGACTTCACCGTCAACGTCTCGGTGATCGGGCGGCAGGCGTGGGAGGCGTACCGGGCGGGGCACCCCGGTCTGCCCGCCCGGCCCAACCCGAGCGTCCACTACGACCGCCGCTTCGACCCGGTCCGCATCGGCCACCTGCTCGCGTCCGGTCGCGACACCTGGTGGAACGTCTCCACCCACCGGCCCACCCACCGGCCCGCCGACCGCCTCGACCGGACGGCCGACGGTGTCGTCGCCGCGGTGACCGACCACGCCGTGCCCGAGATCCGCCGCCGCCTCGGCGGGCCCTGACCGGCGGCCGCGGGCGGGCGGTCACGTCTCCGTGGCAGCCGTGCGGGGCGCGGCGGAGACTGAGGGTGTCGGCAGGGTGGCCCGGGTGGTCGCCCCCGTTCGGAGGAGATGCGCGATGGCCGGTCTTGTCCGCATGAGCCTGGACTCGCCCGAGGAGGTCCGTCCGTTCGAGGACGGCCGCGGTCGCATGGAACTGGTCAACCAGGAGGGCGGCGGCGTGGGCCGCGGCACCTTCGAACCCGGCTGGCAGTGGTCGAAGCACGTCAAGCCGATCGCCGGCACGGAGAGCTGCCGGGCCTCCCACACGGGGTACGTGGTCTCCGGCCGGATGAAGGTCGTGATGGACGACGGGCAGGAGGAGGAGTTCGGCCCGGGCGACTTCATGATCTGCCCGCCGGGGCACGACGCGTGGGTGCTCGGCGACGAGGCGTGCGTGGTGATCGACTGGCAGGGCTTCGCCGACTACGCCAAGCGGTCCTGACGGGCCGGCCCCGCCCGGTGGCGCCCCGCCGCCGCGGGGCGCCACCGGGCGCCGGGCGGGTCAGACGGCGCTACCGGCCGTCCAGGCGGACCAGCTCAGGTTCCAGCCGTTGAGGCCGTTGGCCGGGTCGACCGTCCGGTCGCCGGAGTTGACGACCTCGACGACGTCGCCGACCAGCGATTCCTTGAAGAAGACGGCGCCGTCGGTCTGCGGGTCGCCCGCGCCCTTGACGTCGCGCAGCGCGATGCAGCCGTGGCTGAGGTTCTGCTCGCCGAAGGCGCTCCCGGGCGACCAGTAGTTGCCGTGGATGAAGGTGCCCGAGGTGGTGAGGCGCTGGGCGTGCGGCACGTCGGGGATGTTGTACTCGTCGCCGAGGCCGACGGTCTGGGAGTCCATCTTGGTCTGCAGGTACTGCTCGGCGATGACGAGCTTGCCGCCCCAGGTCCGGGTGGCGGGGGCGCCGCCGATGATCGGGTAGGTGGCGGTGACCACGCCGTCGGTGGTGACGGTGAGGGTGTCGGCGGAGAGGTCGGCGACGCTGGTGCGGCTGCGGCCGACGGTGAAGCTGACGTCCTTGGACTGGGTGCCGTAGACGCCCTTGGCGCCCTCGACGTCCTTGAGCCGCAGGCTGAGGGTGACGACCGTGCCCTTGGCCCAGTACTCCTGCGGGCGGAAGTCGAGGCGGGTGCTGGAGTACCAGTGGCCGACGATCTCGACGCCGGGCCGGGCGGTGACGGTGATCGCCTCCTGGACGGCCTTCCGGTCGGTGATCGGCCGGCTGAAGTTGATCGAGACGGGCATGCCGACGCCGACGGTGGCGCCGTTGTCGGGGGTGAAGTGGCCGACGAAGGTGTTGGCGGGGGCGGCGGTGGCGAAGGCCGCGTGCGCGTCGGCCTCCAGCCCGTCCGGGTCGGTGGCGGCGGCGGCCACGGTGTAGCGGGTGCCGCTGCCGAGCGGGTCGGTGGAGGTCCAGCCGTGCCGGTCGGCGGAGAGGGTGCCGGCGACCGCCCGGCCCTTCTCGTCGGTGACGGAGACGGAGGTCAGGGTGCCCCCGGTGACGGCGACCTTGATCGGCCGGGTGAAGGGGGCCGTGGTGGCGCCGTCCGCGGGGGTGACGGTTATTCGGGCGGCCGAGGTCTTCGGGATGTCGGCGCCCTTGGTGGTGGCCGCCGCTCCGGACGGCCCGCCGGCGGCCTTCCCGGCCACGTTGCCGCTGCCGCCGCCGGTGTCGCCGTTGCAGGCCGCGACCAGCAGGGCCGGGGCGGCGAGCAGACCGCCCAGGACGCCGCGCCGGGTCCAGTTGCTGCTCCCGGACTGCTGGTTCTCGGGTGCCGTCACGTGGTTCTCCCTGCTGCTCGGCGGCGCGCCCGGCGCCCGGTACGGATCGTGAGCACGGCGCAACGGGGCGAATACACCCGTTCGGCGCACATGTTCCAGATCGTACGAGAGTACTTGTCATACCTCCATATCGGACAAAAGGCCCGGTCCGGAAGGGTCCGGACCGGGCCTTGCCGCCGTGCGGCGGTGCCGCGCGGGCGCGACGAGGACTACTCGACGCTGTACTCGTCCCAGCTCTCCTCGTCCGGGTCGAAGTCGGTGTGCGCCGACTCCCAGGTGGCCGAGGTCAGCTCGATGCCGGGGACGTCGCCGAGCAGCGCGACCGGGTCGATGAAGTGGGCGAGCGAGCCGGACGGGTCCACCTCGATGGCCTCGACGGACTGGGCGCGCTCCTCGTCGTCGAGGTACTCGTCGTTCTCGACCTGGGCGAGGGCGGCGGTCTTGAGGGCCTGCTCGTCGGTGATCTCGGCGATGAGCTCGATCTTGAGCCGTACGTAACGCGGTGCGTCCTGCGCGGGCAGGTCAGTGCTGGTCATGGCGGCGAGCCTAGGTCAGCGGACGGGCGGACCCAAACCGGTGCGCCGGAACGCGCGGAAGGGCCGGCGGCCGGGCCCGCGGCGGGCACCCGGCCGGCAGGCGGGCACCCCGGCCGGGGAAACACGGGAGGGCCGGCCCCCTGTACCGGGGACCGGCCCTCCCGCCTCCGCCGGCGCTCCCCCACCCGGGAGCCGCGGAGACGCGCCTCTCGGCGCGATGGGTGCCGCGGGGGCCGCCGCACCCTGTTGATCGGTCGGAACCGAACAGGGGCGGGACGACGGCAACCCCCGCGGGCGGGACACGGAGGGCCGGGTCAGGGCCGACCGACGTGTCCGTGGTGACTGCGGGACCGGGGAGCCGCTCCCGGCCTCCGCTGCCACCATGCTCGGCGTCTTGCCGTTGACCAATACGATGCAGGACCGTTGTTAACGGCCTGATGCGCCGAGGTGACGTCGGTGTACCAACTGGCGGGACGGCGCCCCTTCACCCGGTCGGCCCACCGGGCCCGGTGACACGGAGTCAGTGACCGGCCCGGCTGGTGAGGAAGGCCAGCAGGTCCTGCCGGGTGACGATGCCCTGCGGCTTGCCCTCGACCAGCACGACCACCGCGTCGGCCTTCTCCAGGACCGTCATCAGGTTGGTCACCGACTCGCCGGAGCCGACCACCGGCAGCGGCTTGGACATCACCTTGTCGAGGCTGTCGGTCAGCTTGATCTGCTGCGAGAACAGGCCCTCCAGCAGCTCCCGCTCGACGATCGAGCCGATGACCTCGCCGGCCATCACGTCGGGGTGGCCGGCGCCCGGCGACACGATCGGCATCTGGGAGACGCCGAAGTCGCGCAGCACCTGGACGGCCTCGGCGACGGTCTCGTTGGGGTGCATGTGGACGAACTGCGGGATGCCCTCGTGCTCCAGCGCGTCCTTGCGGGCGAGCACCTCGCCGATGTGCGCCTCGTCGGTGGCGGTGGGCAGGAAGCCGTAGTCGGCCATCCAGTCGTCGTTGAAGATCTTGGAGAGGTAGCCGCGGCCGCCGTCCGGCAGCAGCACGACGACCACGTCGTCCGGGCCGAGCCGCTTGGCGACCTCCAGGGCGGCGACCACGGCCATGCCGCAGGAGCCGCCGACCAGCAGGCCCTCCTCCTTGGCGAGGCGGCGGGTCATCTGGAAGGAGTCCTTGTCGGACACGGCCACGATCTCGTCCGCGACGGTGCGGTCGTAGGCGGTGGGCCAGAAGTCCTCGCCGACGCCCTCGACCAGGTACGGGCGGCCGGTGCCGCCGGAGTACACCGAGCCCTCCGGGTCGGCGCCGACGACCTGGACCTTGCCGCCGGAGACGTCCTTCAGGTACCGGCCGGTGCCCGAGATGGTGCCGCCGGTGCCGACGCCCGCGACGAAGTGGGTGATCTTCCCGTCGGTCTGCTCCCACAACTCCGGGCCGGTCGAGTGGTAGTGCGAGGCCGGGTTGTCCGGGTTGGAGTACTGGTCCGGCTTCCAGGCGTTCGGGGTCTCGCGCACCAGGCGGTCCGAGACGTTGTAGTAGGAGTCCGGGTGCTCGGGCGCGACGGCGGTCGGGCAGACCACCACCTCGGCGCCGTACGCGCGCAGCGTGTTGATCTTGTCGGTGGACACCTTGTCGGGGCAGACGAAGATGCACTTGTAGCCCTTCTGCTGGGCCACGATCGCCAGACCGACACCGGTGTTGCCGGAGGTGGGCTCGACGATGGTGCCGCCGGGCTTGAGCGCGCCCGAGGCCTCGGCGGCCTCGATCATGCGCAGCGCGATCCGGTCCTTCACGCTGCCGCCCGGGTTGAAGTACTCGACCTTCGCGAGCACGGTGGCGCTGATGCCCTCGGTGACCTTGCTCAGCTTCACCAGCGGCGTGTTGCCGACCAGCTCGATGATCGAATTGCTGTACCGCACGGGGGTCCTCCCGATAGTGGCGCGTGTGACTGTGGGTGTCTAAAGGGTATGGCCCCGGATGGCCGACGGCCGCCGATAGCGGCACGGCCGGGAGGGGTACTACGGGGTTACGAGGACTCTGGAAGACCGCACAAGGGGGTGCAGGATGCCAGGGGCACAGGCTTCGCGGGCCCGGGTGGCCCGCCGGATCGCCACGGCGGCCGCGTACGGCGGCGGTGGGATCGGGCTGCTGGGCGTGGGGCTCGCCGGACTGCTGCTGACCGAGAGCAGGATGGCGATCCGGGCGATCGGGCTGCTGGACGGCGATCCGCCGCGCGCGGACGGAGTGTACGGCGACGCCTTCACCGACGCCGGGACGATCGTCCCGGCCTCGGACGAACCGCCGTTGGTGCTCGCCTTCCTCGGCGACTCGACCGCGGCCGGCCTCGGGGTGAACCGCGGCCGGGAGACCCCGGGCGCCCTGCTGGCCTCCGGCCTGGCTTCGGTGGCCGAGCGCCGGGTGCGGCTGGTGAACGTCGCCAAGTCGGGGGCCCGCTCGGAGGACCTGGTGGACCAGGCGGCGCTCGCCCTGCCGCACCGCCCCGCGCTCGCGGTGATCATGATCGGCGCCAACGACGTGACCCGGCACAGCCCGGCGGCACAGTGCGTGCGGCAGCTGGGCGACGCGGTGCGGATCCTGCGGTCGGCCGGGTGCGAGGTGGTGGTCGGCACCTGCCCGGATCTCGGCACCATCAAGCCGGTGCGGCCGCCGCTGCGCTGGGTGGCCCGGCGCCTCAGCCGGCAGCTCGCCGCGGCGCAGACGATCGCCGTGGTGGAGGCCGGCGGGCGGACGGTGTCGCTCGGCTCGCTGCTCGGGCCGGAGTTCGCGACCCGGCCGGAGCTCTTCGCCGCCGACCGCTACCACCCGTCGGCGCAGGGCTACGCGACCGCGGCGATGGCGATGCTGCCCTCGCTGTGCGCCTCGCTGGACCTGTGGCCCGACGAGGAGGGCACCGCCGCCGAGCCGCCGGCCACGCAGGCGGTCCTGCCGGTCGAGGTGGCGGCCGCGGCTGCGGCGGGCCGCTCGGGCACCGAGGTCGCGGCGGCCGGGACCGGGCCGGCGGCGCGGCGCTGGGCCCTGATGCGGCACCGATTGCGGCTCGGCCTGCCGGGCACGCCGGAGCCCGAGGCGGCGTCGGCCAGCTCACACCCGGGATCGGATGACGCCGGCGCTACTAAGCGGTAATTTTCCTCCCGAGTGTCGTTGGGAGCCGATACGCGCCCTCAAGTGAATGCTCGCTAGCCGGCCGATCCGCGAGGAGCCCACCATGCCCGAAGCCGTCATCGTCAGCGCCGCCCGTTCGCCGATCGGCCGGGCCTTCAAGGGCTCGC
>NZ_BAAALD010000051.1:4198-58186 GCF_039528095.1 Kitasatospora arboriphila | reverse complement strand
GCCGCCTGCAGTCGGCCGGTGGCCCGGTCGACCGCGGCACCCGCCAGCTCGGCGGGCCGGGCCCGGCAGGCCGCGGCCCCGGCAGGCCGCGGCCCCGGCAGGCGGCAGCCCGTCCCGGTGACGCCGGTCCGCTGAACCGCGGGCCGCGGGCCGCGGGCCGCATGGTTGGACGGGTGCGTGGGGGAGGCCGTGACGGCGGTGGCCGTGGTGGGGGCGCTGCCCGGTGCCGGGCCGACCTCGTTCCGGAGCTCCCGTGGCCCGTGCGGCCGACCGGGCTTTCCCGCCCGGCTGGTGACGGTGCATCAGCGACTTGCCGGTAGCCCTTGACGCGGGGCGCCCGCCGGGACAGGGTATGGCCCGGTCCGGGTGCGGTCGGACGGCGCGACCTCCCCTCCCTCGGGGAGCCTCCACCAGCCAGCCGACTCCTCGGAGAGCCCTTCCGTGTCCAGACTCCTCCACCGCCTCGCCGCCTGCGCGGCCGCTGCGGCCCTGGCCGTCGCAGGACCCCTCGCCACCGGCGCGCACGCCGACACCCCGGCCACCGCCAACCTCGCCACCAACCCCGGCTTCGAGATCCCCCGACTGCCGCTGGACGACTGGGGTTCGATCCCCGGCTGGCAGTGCACGGCCGGCGAGGCCACCATCGGCGGCACGGCCCGCAGCGGCAGCTCCGCCCTCCTCGTCACCCCCGCGGCGGCGGACTCCACCGGGCGCTGCGAGCAGGTCCTCAGCGTCCGGCCCGGCACCACGTACACCGTCTCCGCCTGGGTGCGCGGCGCCTACGTCTTCCTCGGCGCCGAAGGCACCGGCCACGACGTCGCACCCGCCTGGACCCCGGACACCGGTGGCGACTGGCGCCCCCTCACCACCACGTTCACCACCGGCACCGCGGTGACCAGCGTCCGCCTCTACCTCCACGGCTGGTACGGCCAGGGCGCCTACGCCGCCGACGACGTCCGGGTGGACGGCCCCGCCCCGGCGCCCGCACGCGCCCTGTGGAACGTCCCGACCGGCGACCCCGTCCTCTTCGTCACCGTGGACGACGGCTGGCAGCGCACCCCCGAGGCGGCCGCCCTGATCGCCGCCAGGAAGCTCCCCGTCACCGCCTTCCCGCTGCCGATGCCGCTCGGCTTCGACCCCGACTGGTTCCGCGCCGTCACCGCCGCACCCGGCTCCTCGATCCAGGACCACAGCGTCTCCCACCGCGACCTCACCACCCTGGGCGCCGAGGAGCAGCAGGCGGAGATCTGCGGCGGCCGCGACGCCGCACTGCGGCGCACCGGCACCGCACCGACCGTCTTCCGCCCGCCCTACCTCGCCTGGAACGCCGACACCCTGCAGGCCGCCGCCAACTGCGGCATGACCACGGTGATGACCGCCACCGCCGACTTCAGCTGGGGCGCGTCGAACGTCTACCACGGCGGGCCGCTGCGCCCCGGCGACGTGGTGCTGCTGCACTTCACCGACACCCTCGCGAGCGACCTGGCGCGGGTGCTGGCCGCGGCCGACGAGGCCGGACTGCGGCCCGCGGGCCTCACCGAGTACCTCTCCTGCGGCGCGCAGCGGAGGGGAACGGCTGTGCCAGGAAGGCGGGTTCGGGGAGGGACTGAGCGATGGTCACCACGGTGTACGTGGCACTGGTCGGCCTGATCGGCCTGGCCGTCCTCGCCTTGATGGCCCCGGCGGCGGTGAACGAGGTACGGCTCGGGGTGGTCCGCCGCCGCGGTGTCCGTACATCCGCACGGTGCGTGGCGGTGCTTCCGCCGCGAACGCGCAAGGGCCGCACCCGCCACGTCCTGGAGTTCACCGGACCGGCCGGCGAGCAGGTCACCCGGGGCGACCTGCGGGTGCCGCCGGCCACCCTCGTCGGCGACGGGCTCACCCTTGCCCACCGGCCCGAACGGCCGGACGTGGTGGCGGTGGTGCCGCCCGGCCTCGGTCTGCGGACGGCGCTGCGCGCGGCCCGGACCGGGCTGCTGTACCTCCTCGTGGTGCTGCTGGTCGTCGCGGGGGCGATGGCCTTCGGGATCGAACTCGTCCGGACGGCCGTCTCGGGCGACATCGACCCGGACACGCTCCCCTGAACCCGGCCACCACCGCCGGTCGCGGCGGATCAGGGGCGCTGCCACCGGCGGCGGGGGTGCCCCTGCTCCGGGCCGGGAGCCGCGGCCCGCTCGGCCCGCTCCGCGGCAACGGCCCGCCGTGCGGCCGCGGCGGCCTGCGGGTCGTCGAACTCCCGTGACAGCACCTCGATCCGCCCGGTCGCGGGATCGTGCCGCACGGTGTCCAGCGCCATGCCGTCGAGCTGGGCGACCGTCTCCGCGTGGACGGTCGTGTCCAGGGGCAGGACCGCCAGCTTCGGGTCGTCCGCGGTGACGGTCACCTCCTCCGCGAGCAGGGTGTCCAGCAGCCGCCGCGGGGTCTGCGACGGCAGCCGCTCGTCCACCGCCACGTGCAGCATCAGCTGCTCGAACCCCGTGTCCACCCACCGCGCGTGGGACACCCACACCGAGCGCACGGTCGGGAACTCCCCGATCCGGCGCCGCAAAGCATCCCGCAGCGCCACCGCCACCGGATGGACGGACCGGGTCAGCCGCATCTCCTTGCCCTCCCCGCCCCGCCACCCGCGCTCGTGGAGCACCCGGGCCACCAGCCCGATCGGCAGGCCGGCGCGGCCCCGGTCGGAGTGCAGCACCAGCACGGGGACGCCCGTCCGCTCGGCGATGTCCCACAGTCGCAGCGCGTCGCAGTGGAACGCCGCCGCCGGCTCCGCCACCTGCTCGGCGAGGCACGCCGCACCGACGTAGCCCGGCAGGTACGGGACGTCGTCCTCGCTCCGCCGGAACAGGACCTTGCCGCTCTCCGCCACGGGCACGTACACCCCGTGGTCCGCCACGGCGGCGAGCAGCGCCTCCCACTCCGTACTGGCCGCGCCGCGGTCGAGGATGTCGGCAAGCACCGCGTTGATGTCCACGCGCACAGCGTACGGCAGCACCAACTCCCCTGTGACTGGCGGGAATCGGGAATCATGACAGGATTCCGGAGTGATCACCGGGACGAAGGGGACGCCGTGACCGGTCAGTGGAGCACCCACGGCATCGAGCTGCTGGCCGACCGGGTGGTCAAGCGGTTCCGCCCGTGCACCGACGGCGAACCCGAACGCGAGTGGCGCGCGCTCACCGTCCTCGGGCAGCACTGCCCCGACCTCGCCCCCGCACCGCTGCGGGCCGACCTCGCCGCGACCCCGCCGACCGTCGTCATGGCCCGCATCCCGGGTACGCCGCTCCGCGGCTCGGCAGTGACGGTCGATCAGGCGAACGCACTGGCGGCGGCGTTGGCGCAGATGTACGCCTCCGTCCCCGGCCCGGTCGCCGAACGGCTGCCGCCGCGCCTGTGGAACGAGCACCACGCCACCCGCGGCATCCGCACCCGGCACGAGCAGCTACGGCGTACGGCTCCGTCCCGGGCCGTCCGGCACGCGGTGGCCGAGGGCATGCGATGGCTTGACCTGGCCGGACGCCCGCCCGCGGGAGGCCCGGACCTCCCCGCCGTCCTCGGCCAGGCCGACGGCAACCTCGCCAACTTCCTGTGGGACGGCAGCAAGGTCCGCGTCGTCGACTTCGAGGACTCAGGCCGCAGCGACCGCGCCTACGAACTCGCCGAGGTGGTCGAACACGTCTCGGCCTGGGTCGACAGCGATCTCGACATCCCCCACTTCCTCGGCCTCTTCGACCTCGCCCCGGCCGAGTTGCGCCGACTGCACGAGTCCCGCCGCCTCTTCGCCCTGCTCTGGCTGCTCGTCCTCGCCCTCGAAGACCCCGCACGGGCGCGCAACCCCGCCGGCACCGCCGAACACCAGGCAGCACGCCTCCTCGCCCTGCTCGACTGAACCACCCCCGGCCACCCGAACACACAACCGGCGCTCACCGCCGGCCGGTGGAGTTCGACTTCGAGGCGGGCCGGTACGAGGCCGAGCCGGCCCGTGTCGCGGCGGATCCCCGGTGGCGGTCCGCCCGCTGAGCCGTCAGCCGGCCGTCCCGGCCCGGCCGTTGTCCGGGTCCGGCCGGTCGGTGGGGTCGTCGGAGGGGGGTGCGGGCTTGGTGTGGAGGACCGCGCGGGCCTGTTCGGCGGCGCGGACGATGCTCTCGCTGATGAAGTCGAGGAACCGGGCGATGTTCTCCAGCCGGGTGGCGGCGGGGGTGTTGGCGCCGAGGACGGCCGCGCCCTGGCGCGCGGTGGCGACGAGCCGGTCGTTGGCCCGGGCGCTGGCGATGGTCGCCTGGTAGAAGAGTTCGTCGTCGACGATGTAGCGGTCTCGGCGGCGTTCGTCGCGCTCCCGGCGGACGAGGCTCTGGCTCTCCAGGAACGCGATCGCCTTGGAGATGGACGCCGGGCTGACGTCGAGACGCTGGGCGAGCTGCGACGCGGTGAGGCTGCCCGAGTCGCTGGTGAACAGACCGGTCAGCACCCTGGCGCCCATCTTGGGCACGCCCGACGCCATGAGGACGGTGGTGAGCGTCTCCTCGTAGTCGGCGACGGCCTCGGCGTCACGGCCCTGCGGCTGGGGGAGCGGCGCCGATCCGCGGGGGGAGGCCGGCTTGCGCCGGTGGGCGCGGCGTTCGGTGGCGCGGTGGGCGAGGTCGGCGCGGTACCCGGTCGGGCCGCCGTTGCGCATCACCTCGCGGGTGATCGTCGAGGTCGGCCGGTCGAGGCGCCGGGCGATCTCCGCGTAGGGGAGGCTGTCGGCCAGCCCCAGTGCGATCTGCTGGCGTTCCTGCTGGGTGAGCCTGCCTCCCGGCATCGCGATCTCCTCGGTGCTGCTGCGTCGTGGACCTGACCGCGTCACTATAGCGTTCACTTCTCACCCATTGCAATGATCGTCGCCGTTCTCGTTGCGTTCCTTTCAGGCCGAGTGCAACGATTTCTTGGCTATGACGTGCAGTGATCGCAGCCCAGTGCAACGAATATGTTGCCGGCATATGGAAAGCAACGTAGCGTTTCCGTTGTCAGAAACAAGGAATGAGCACAGGAGAGCACGATGCAGACCTTCGACACCCCCGCCCCCGTCTCCGCCGTCCTGGACGTCCCCGCCGGCCGCGTCCAGCTCATCGCCGCGGACCGCACCGACACCGTCGTCGAGGTCCGGCCCGCCGACCCGTCCAAGAGCCGCGACGTCCGGGCCGCCGAACGGACCACCGTCGCCCACGCCGACGGCGTCCTGCGGATCCACGCCCCCGAGCCGCAGAACCGGCTCCTCGGCTCCTCGGGCGCGGTGGAGGTCACCGTGCAACTGCCCGTCGGCTCCCGGATCGAGGGCAGGTCCGCCGCCTCCGAGCTGCGCGGCGTCGGCCGCCTCGGCGACGTGGTCTTCGACGGCGCGTACCGCCGGATCAAGCTGGACGAGGCGGCGAGCGTCCGCCTCACCGCGGTCGACGGCGACGTCGAGGTCGGCCGGCTGGGCGGCCCCGCCGAGATCAGCACCACCCGGGGCAGCATCCGGATCACCGAGGCCGGTCGCGGCACCGTCGTGCTCAGCACGCAGTCCGGCGACATCTCGGTCGGTGTCGCCGCCGGCGTCTCGGCCGCCCTGGACGCCGGCACCGGCCACGGCCGGATCAGCAACGCCCTCAAGAACGACGGCAGCGCCGAACTCGACATCCGCGCCACCACCGCCCACGGCGACATCACCGCCCACAGCCTCTGAACGACCGGGAGCAGCACGGCCCGGCGCACCCGAACAGCACGCACGCCCGACACCAGCAGGGGGAACACCATGACGAAGAACAGCCCGTCCGCGACCGCTCCGAGCTGGACCGGCCTGGTGCCGGTCGACGACACGGCCCTGGCCGTCACCGACACCGGAGGCCCCGGCGTGCCGGTGGTCTACCTCAACGGCCAGTTCGCCACCCAGGGGTACTGGCGCCGCGTCGTCGCCGACCTGGGCGCGGGGTGGCGGCACCTCACCTACGACGAGCGGGCCCGCGGCCGGAAGTCGGGGCGCTCGGCGGACTACTCCTTCGAAGCCGCCGTCCGGGACGTCGACGCCGTGCTCGCCGCCCGGGGCGTGGACCGGGCGCTCGTGGTGGGCTGGTCCTACGGGGCGTTCGTCGGGGCGCACTGGGCGGCCCGCAACCCGGAGCGCGCCCTCGGAGCGGTCATGGTCGACGGCGCCTTCCCGTACGACTGGCTCGACGAGGCCATGGAGCAGCGGATCCGCAAGCAGTTCCGGCAGTGGAGCCGGTTCCTGCCGCTGCTGCGCCCGACCGGGCTGACCCCGCGGATGACGGCCGACCAGATGGCGGACTGCAACATCGAGCTCGGCCGGATCTCCCGCGAGCGCGAGCTCGGCCCGGTGCTGGACGGCATCACCGTCCCGGTGCGGTACGTGGTCGCCTCGGGCTCGTCCCTCGGCAGCCGTGGCGACGAGCAGGAGCGGATCCGCACCAGCCTCGACGGGGTGACCGCCCGCAACTCGAACATCGCGGTGAGCGCGAAGGTCGCCGCCAACCACGGCGCCCTCCTCAAGAAGGACTTCCGGGCCATCGCCGACGCCGTGCGGGAGGTCGCCGCCCTGGCCGACGCCGGGCGCTGAGCGTGGACGCGTCCGTCCGGGACCCCGCCGACGCGCCGGTCCCGGGCCGCGCGTTCAATGGCCCGGTGAACACCACCACTGTCGAGCTGGGACCCGTCACCGCGCCGTCGGGCGTCCTCGTCCTGGGGATGGCCGGCTGGATCGACCAATGGTCGGAGTCGGGTGCACCGCTGTCGGTCCGGGCCGCAGCCGCGGCAGCGGTCGGCGGCGGGCACCTGCGCGACGACGAAGCCGAGGCCGTCGCCGTTCCGGCCGCGGCGGACCGTCCGCTGCCCGTCCGGGCGGCGACCGCGCCCTCGCTCTTCGACGGGGAGCCGGTCGTCTCCGTCCTGGAGGTGGACCTCGGGCTGCCCTGGCCCGACGGGCACTCCGACGGGCCGGTGCCGCTGGGGGAGCTGCCCGTCGACCGGTGCGGCATGGTCGTGGGCGATGCGGTGGCCCTGGACTCCTTCGTCGGACTCGGGGGCGAGTCCGTCGACGGGCTCGCCGACCTGACCTACTGGGGCCGGGAGGTGGAGGCCGCCCTGGCCGAGTTCGGCGGCGAGCGGATCCAACGGCTCGGCGGCGACCTCGACGGCTGGCTCGACCTGCCCGAGGCCGAGGCGTGGCGGCTCGGCGAGCGACTCCACGACTGGGTGCGCAGCGGGCCCGGCATGGGCCTGGTGTGCTCCGTCCAGCGGCACACCCACTTCCACCTGATCGAGCGGGCCGGGCAGAACCACCCCCTGCTCGCGGGCACCCTCGACCTCGCCGGCAGCCGCATCCTCGGCCTCGGGTGGGACCCGGGCGACCACGCGGTGCGGCACAACGGCGAGCGGGCGTTCGGCTGCGTCCATCCCGTCGCCCTCCACCGCAGCGGGGACTCCACCGTCCTGCGCTGGACCATCCCGGCCGAGGAGGACGAGCCGGACGACGGCGCCCCGGACCGGCCCGGCGACGGGCAGACCGTCTGACGGCAGCGGGCGGGCTCCTTCACGCCCCTCACCCCGCAGGCTCCGGGTGACCTTCCGTGGTGGCGGCGACGCTGCTGACGGTCCAGCCCCTCGGCCGCGCGCACATGCAAAGACTTCGTTGCAAAGAAATGGTGGCAATCGCTAGGCTGCCGGACATGACGGAACATCAGCCTGCCGTTCAGTCCGCCGTTCAGCCCGCCGTGCGCAGCCTCGATGCCCGCTCCCTGCGCGGTCTGGCGCATCCGCTGCGGATGCGCCTGCTGGCCGCGCTGCGGCAGGGCGGCCCGGCGACGGCGACGAAGCTCGCCGCCCGGCTCGGCGAGTCGTCCGCCTCGGTCAGCTACCACCTGCGGCAGCTCGGCGCGCACGGCTTCATCGCCGAGGAGCCTGACCGGGGGACGGCCCGTGAACGCTGGTGGCGGGCCGAGCACCGCGGCCACCGGTTCGACCGGCTGGAGGACTTCCTGGAGAACCCGGACCCCGAGGTGCGCGGCGCCATGGACGTGTTCCTGAAGGAGGTGGCCGCCGTCCACGCGCGGGAGCTCGACGAGTGGCTCGCCGGCACCGGCGACTGGCCCGAGGAGTGGCGCCGCAGCTGGGACATGAGCGACTTCACCCTGCGCCTGACGCCCGAACTCGCGCGGGAACTCGCCGTCCGGGCACACGAACTCGTGCAGGGCTTCCGGGAGCGGGCCGCTGCCGACGAGGAGGGGGCCCTCCCCGTCCGCGTCCACCTGCACGCCTTCCCCCTGCCGAAGAGCTGACCCCTCGCGGCCTGGCCCCGGCAGCCTGGCCCCGGCGGCCTGATCCCCGAAGCCTGACGCCGGAAGACCTGATCCCCGACGACCGCCCGGAGGGCACGCCCATGACCGTCGCCGCCCGCTCCCGGGCCGACGAGGCCCGAGCCGCCCCGGACCGGCGGCCACTGGTCGCCCTGCTGACCGCGAACCTCGTCTCGATCACCGGCAACGCCCTCGCCGGCATCGGAGTGCCGTGGTTCGTCCTGCAGACCACCGGCAGCGCCTCCCGGGCGGGTCTGGTGGCCTTCTGCCAGATGCTGCCGCTGGCGCTGTCGGCGCTCGCCGGCGGACCGGTGATCGACCGGATCGGACGCCTGCGCGCGTCGGTGCTGTCGGACGTGGTGTGCGGTGCGGCCGTCGGGCTGATCCCGATCCTCCAGTGGGCCGGCGGCCTGCGGTTCTGGCAGCTGTGCGTGCTCATGGCGGTCAACGGGCTGTTCCAGGCGCCGGGCGAGACCGCGCGCCAGGTGCTCACACCCGATCTCGCCGGCCGTGCCGGCGTCCCGCTCGCCCGGGCCATGAGCCTGTACACCAGTGCGTCCGGAGGGGCCCGGCTGCTGGGAGCCTCGGCCGCCGGCGTGCTGATCGCCCTGTTCGGGGCCGGCCAGGTCCTGCTGTTGGACACGGTGACCTTCGCCGTCTCGGCGCTCCTGGTCGCCCTCGGCGTCCGGCACGTCTCCGCCGCCGCCCCCCGCCGGGACGGGCCGCCGGCGAGCCTGCGCAGGTACCGCGACGAACTGCGCGAGGGCCAGGCCTTCCTGGTCCGTCAGCGGCTGCTGCTCGCCATCACCCTGGTGCTGATGGTCACCAACGGACTGGACCAGGGATGGCGGTCGGTGCTGCTGCCCGTGCACGCCGCGCGCGACCTCGGCGGGTCGGTCGACCTCGGCCTGCTCGCCGGCCTCTTCGCGGCGGGAGCGCTCGGCGGTTCGCTGCTGCACGCGGTGGTGGGGGACCGGCTGCCCCGCCGGTCGCTGTACGCGTTCTGTCTCCTCGTCAGCGGAGCCCCGCGGATGCTGGTCGCGGCGTTCGCGCCCGGCCTGCTGCCCCTGGGCGTCACCCTGGCCGTCGCCGGTGTCGCCGCCGGGATCCTCAACCCGATCGTCTCGACCGTGCTGTACGAACTCGTGCCCGACCCGCTGCGCAGCCGGGTCACCGGCGTCCTGGCGGCGGGCGTGCTGCTGGCGACCCCGGTCGGCGGTCTCGCCTGCGGCTACCTGGTGGACCGGGCCGGGCTGACGACCGCCCTCGTGCTGCTCGGCGGGGCGTACCTGCTGATCACGCTCTGCCCGCCGGCCTTCCCCGCCTGGCGCCGGATGGACAGCACGGGCGACGCCGGGGCCCGTCCGTAGGCGCCGGAACGGCCGCGTGGCCGGACGCGTGGCCGGACGCGTTCCGGGCCGGGCGGCACAGGCGGCACAGGGCGGCCGGAGCGGTCACATGGGCCGGAAGCATGCCCGGCGGCCGGGAGGGGACGGCGGCTGAGGCCGCCCGATGCGGCCTCACCCGAGGACGACGAGTCCGGCGAGCGCCAGGACCAGGGAGATCAGGCTGATGATCCGCTGCAGCCTGTTCCAGGATCCCCAGCCCTGGTAGCCGATCGGCGTCATGGACTGGACCCAGGCGAGCCCCGAGAGGCCCGCCAGCAGCAGGGCCAGTCCGGCGATCAGCTGCACGAGCACGTTCCCCACCCCCGACTGCCGCCGGCGCCCGCCCGCGGCGCCGTCGATCGTCCCACGGGTGCGGGCCGCCAGGCGCGGTGATTTCGGGCGCGAGGGTGAAGCTCCGTCAGACGGGAGGGGAGGGGGACGGTGGTCGGGTCTCCGGCGGGACCGCCGGCCGGGCTGCTGTGACGTCACCGTCAACGGAGCCCGGCGCGGCGGGCGCCTGGTGGTGCGTGCCGCCCGAGAGGCCGGCGGTACACGCGGAGTTCAGCCGCAGCGCCGTCCGGCCGAGGAGCCGGAGCTCCGGATGGTGCCACCACCGGTCGTCGCTGTTCGGGCGGTCTCCGCCGTCAGGGGTTGATCCTGGTGACGGTCATCTCGATCGGCCAGCCGTTGCTGCCGCAGCTCAGCACCGAGGCCTGCTCCATGCCGCGCGAGCGCTTGCCCTCCGAACCGATGTAGGGGCCGTTGACCCGGCCGGGGCCGGCGCACTTGGCCTTGACGTACCAGGTGCCGCTGCCCCGGCTGCACCAGCCGACGGCGTTGTGCTCGTTCTCGTGGGCGACGTAGGCGGTGCAGCCGCTCGGGCCGCCGGGAGCGGCCGAGGCCACGGGGGCGGCGAGGAGGGTGGCGCCGACGGCCACCGCACCGGCGATCGAAGCGGCGAGACGGCTGATCTTGTGCGGACGGTTCATCAAAGTCCTTGAGAAGAAAGGGAAGTGATCGGTGTGCGAATGCACATGGACAAGCCTGGCAACTGTCCGGTCCGCCTCACCTCGTACTCCGGGACGAGTCTGCCCCCGCCGTCCGACCGGATCCCTACCCGCCGGTAGGGGGGTGTGGCGGCACCGCCGGGCACAGGGACGTGTGTGGCCGAACGGATGCCGGGCGTCGTCCGGCGGGAGGCGCGCCCGACCCCGGTCGGCCCGGTCGGGGGACCGTGCGGGCTGCGGCGGAGCGCGGCCGGGGCCGACGGAGGCAGTACCCTCTCCGCGTGAACGATGCCCAGCTCGCCGCCCTGCTGACCGGATGCGCCGAGGCCCCCTACCCCGGCACCTGGCAGGACGCCCCCTTCGCGGAGCGGACGGTCGAGGGAGTGCGGTACGCCCTGGTCGCGGTCGACCCCGGGGTGAGCGCGCTCGGCATGCGGCGCGAGGACGGCTCGCTGTGGCTGCTTCCCGAGCGGAGCACCCCGCGGCTGGTGAACACCCGCGCGGAGACCTTCGCCGCCTTCACCCGCCTCTACGAGGAGGCGGCGGCCGAGGCCGATGCGTTCGAGGACGACTCCGACGAGGACGACTCCGACGAGGCCGTGGACCGCGCCACGGCGGCCGGCGACGCGCTCACCGACGCCCTGCTGGCGAAGTTCGCGGCCCTCGACCCGGCGGCCGTCGCCGACGAGAACTCCTTCTGGCACATCGCCGCCGAGGAACTGGGCTACGGCATCGGCTGACGCCGCTGCGGCCCGGCCCGTATTCGGTTGCACACCGGTGTCCGGCCGGGTCAAGGTGGCCCGACACCCCGACGGAAGCAGCAGAGATGACCGCCCCGACCACCCACGTCGACCACGAACTCGTCGAGGCCGCGACCCACGTCGCCCGCACGCGCTGCCGGGGCGACAACCACACCGTGGCAGCCGCGGCCCGCGCCCGGGACGGACGCATCGTCACCTCCGTGAACGCCTATCACTTCACGGGCGGCCCCTGCGCCGAACTCGTCCTCATCGGCGCGGCAGCCGCCCAGGGCGCCTACGAGCTGGAGACGATCGTCGCCGTGGGCGACCGCGACCGGGGAGTGCTGCCGCCCTGCGGCCGGTGCCGCCAGGTCCTGCTCGACTACTTCCCCGGCATCGAGGTCGTCGTCGGCACGGGCGACCGGATGCGGGCCGTTCCCGTCCACGACCTGCTGCCCGAGACCTACGTGTGGGCCGACCACCAGCTCGACGGCGGGTGAGCCACGCTCGACGCCGGGCGGGTCACGGCCCGGGGGCCCCGGTGAGGCAGGCCGGGAAGTCCGGGTGCGAGGACCAGGCGGCGAGACCCTCGACCACCACCGCCCAGGCGCGGGCGGCCTCGCCGGCCTCACCCCGGTCCAGGGCCTCCTCCGTCAGGGCGAGGTGCTCGTCGACCGCCCGGGACCACGTCTCGAACGCCGCGGCGACATCACCGCTCCGGCCCCACGGCCCCGCCGGGCCGGGCCGCTGACGCCGGGCCGTGACGAACGCCCGCGCGGCGGCCAGCTGTTCGGCGGTCGGAAGGCTCTCGCTCGTGCTCATGCCCGATCCTCGGTGGCGGCACCGCCCGCCCCACCCGCTGCGGGCCTCCGGCGGAACGGCACCGTGATCTTCGGCTGCCCAACCTACCCCCGCAGCGGGGCGACAGCTGCCATCCCCGGCCGCTCCGCGCGGCGCCGCCGAGGCCCGCAGGGCCGACCGGTCAGGGCAGCGGCTCGCCGCGAGCCGCCAGCCACAGGGCGTACCACTCCTCGTGGCCGAGCTCCGGCTCGCGGACGGCGGCATCCCGGCAGGCCCGGATGCGGTCCGGGTTCGCGGAGCCGACGACCGGGGCGATCCGCGCCGGATGCCGCTGCAACCACCACAGCACCACCGTCTCCGGCGTGGTGCCCTTCGCCTCCGCGAGTTCGGCGACCAGCCGCGCCGTCCGCCGTTCCTGCTCCGACTGCTGACGGCCCGTGAAGCGGCCCTGTGCGAGGGCGCCCCAGGCCTGCAACCGGACGCCGTTGCGGCGGCAGTACTCGACCGTCCCGAACGGGAACCCGTTGCCGGCGGCCGCGGGCGTGTTGACCAGCACCCCGGCCTCCAGCCAGTCCCGCTGCGCCAGGCTCATCTCCAGCTGGTTCGCCACCAGGGGCACGTCCAGGTACGCCTGAAGATCCTCGATCTGCGCGGCGCCCGTGTTGGAGACGCCGAAGGCCCGGACGAGGCCCTGCCGATGCAGTGACATCAGTGCCTCGGCGACGTCCGCGGGATCGGCCAGCGGGTCCGGCCGGTGCAGCAGCAGGACGTCGATCACATCGGTGCGCAGCCGGGTCAGGCTCTCCTCGACCCGCCGCACGATGCTGCTGCCGCGCAGGTCGTAGATGCCGGGCCGGTCGCCCTCGGCGAGGCGGATCCCGCACTTGGTCTGCACGGTGATCCGCTCCCGCAGACCGGGCGCCCGGGAGAGCACCTCGCCGAAGACCGCCTCCGCCTTGCCGCGCCGGTAGATGTCCGCGTGGTCGAACACCGTGATGCCCGCGTCCAGCGCCGCCCCGACCGCCGCCTCCGCTGCGGCGATGTCCGCCGGGCCGTAGCCCTCGGAGTCCCAGTCACCGCCCAGGCCCATGCAGCCGTACAGCAGGCGTTCCCCGTCGGGGCGCGTCGTCGTCATACGGCCACCCTAGGCCCTCCCCTTCGGGTTCCCGCAGGTGGTGCGGTGCACCGGCCGGCGCGGGGGTCGGGGCCGGGCGGGGCGGTGGCGGTCGGGAAAACCTGTCATCCGTGCGGGGCAGAGGCCCGTAGGCTCGGGCGCATGTCTGACCATGATCACGCGCAAGGGCCCGGAGCCGCAGGGCCCGTGACGGCCGAGGACCTCGCCGAGGGCGTGCGGCTCGTCGTCGCACTGCTGCGCCGGACCGAGGCACTCGGCGCGGACTGGGGGCGGCCCGCCGGCAGCCTGGAATGGAGCTGCTGGGAGACGGCCGAGCACCTGGCCGACGACCTCTTCTCCTACGCCGCCCAGCTCGGCCCGCAGACGCCCCCCGCCGCCACCCATGTGCCGTTCGTCTGGCGCCGGGAGGCCCCGGGCAAGCCCGCCAACGTGATCTTCGCCGAGCGGGAGGGCGGGCCGGAGGGCATGCTCCAGGTGCTGGAAGCCTGCGGGGCGCTGCACGTGGCGATGGTACGGACGGCGTCGCCGCAGGACCGCGCCTTCCACGTGTTCGGGACGACGGACCCCGAGGGCTCCGCGGCCATGGGTCTGGTCGAGCTGTTCGCGCACGCCCAGGACCTGGCCCTCGGCCTCGGACTCGACTGGCAGGCCCCCGCCGAGATCTGCACCCGCGTGCTGACCCGACTGTTCCCCGAAGCCCCGACCGACACCGACCCCTGGCCGACCCTGCTGTGGGCGACCGGCCGCGGCGACCTCCCGGGCCGTCAACGGCGCACCCGCTGGCAGTGGGACAGCACCCCGCGCCCCTGACCGGCAGCAGCCCGGCCTCGGCACTGCAGTGGGGGGACGCCCTGACCGGAGTCGTCCCGATCGGGATGCGCTGTCCACGCGATGGGCTCGGACTCTGGATGAGGTGATCAAGCAGTGAAGCTCGCCTGCCGGAACCTCGGCTCGCCGGATCTGGCCCGTCGGGGACTCACCGCGGACTCCGCCCCGGTGGAGGTGCTGCTCGTGGACATCGAGGCGGACCTGGTCATCAGCGACGACGGCCGCACGGTGTGGAACGAGGACGGCTTCCCGGTGGCCGAACTGGCCCGCGCCCTCTCGCTCTGGCTCCGACTCCCGGACGGCGAGCGGCGGGACTTCGCGTTCGACTCGATGTCGTACGACGTGCCCGGTGCAGTCAGGATCACGGCGACCGAAGGGGGTTGGCGGGTCGGCTCCGTCTTCGCCCCGGACACCTGGGGCTCTCCAACGACCTGGCCGCGCCTCGTGGTGGATCTCGCCGCGTTCATCGCAACGGTGAGGGAGGGGGTGATCGCCCTCGGGATCAAGCCCGACTTCATCCCGGACCTCTGAACGGCCCCGCCTCGTCGGTGCGCCGACGGGACGACCGCGGGGGCGTCCGGGTGCACTTGCCCGATGCTGCGGCAGATCGCGCTGCCGTCCGTCCTCATCTGCAGACCGGCCCTGCTCGGCACGATCAGGGCCGGCTTCAGCCCCGTTGGGATTCCAGATGAAGGCGGCTGCGGCCCGCCTGGCCAACGATCCGGTCTGCCACGAGTTCGTGATGTCGGTCCAGTCCGTTGGCGGGCCGCCAACGGCGCCCACCTCGTCATGCTCGTCCGCGCCGGGCCCGCTTCGAGCGCGGAGCCCTGGTGGAGCCTGACCGAACGGCGGAATAATTGCCACGACGCGCGGAAATCGATGGTCTCTCCGATGCCGGCCGGGCGATACTGGCCCGCCATGACGAGCGACGAATACCCGGCCGGTCCGGCGTTGCGCCGAGTTCTGGCCAAGGCAGGCGGACCGGAACTGCTGGACCTGCTGGCCGAGGGGCTGACCGGGACGGATCTGACCACACTGCTCCTGGAAGTCTTCCGACGCCGCGCCGATCGGCTCACCCCGGCCGAGGTGATGCGGCGCTATCGCACCGACCGGTTCGTCACCCCGGCCCCGGCAGGGTTCGCACAAATACGACGAGCCGAAGACTTCCTGCTCTCGGCGCTGCCGGATGACTTCCAGATGCTCACCTTGGCTCCGCTCGTCCCCCTGGCAGCACACACGGCGGTCGCGACCGTCGACCCGCGCAAGGTCGTCGCCACCATTCGTGGCAGCGAGGTCGCAGCCGACCCGACCAATGCCCTGGCCCTGGAGGCAGCCCAGCAAAGATCCCAGGCCCTGGCCGCCGATCCCCGCTCGGCCCTGCCGGTCCGGATGGCTGCCAGCCAACGAGTCGTGCGTGCCCAGCACTTCGACGCACCCGGCATGCTCGCCCACTTCCAACTGTTCGCCCTGGTGACCGCCGGCAGGGACACCGGCAGCCGGACCTTCGAACAACAGCACCTGGTCGAGCACCTGCATTTCGCCGTCCGGGCGATGGCACGTGCTGGAGTGCGCCACACCGAGATCCGCATCACCTGCCTCGACGAGTCCGCCGCTCCGATCCTGGCCCGCACACGTACAGAGCTGGCCGGAACACCGGGCATTGACGTCATCGACGATCCCGACCGGGTGACCGGACGCGGCTACTACACCGACCTGTGCTACAAGATCTACGCAACCATCCACGGTCAGCAACTGGAGATCGCGGACGGCGGGTTCGTCGACTGGACCCAGCGCCTCACCGGAAGCCGCAAAGAACGCCTCCTGATCAGCGGATTCGGCGTCGATCGACTCGCCACCATGCTGACGCCACCCACCGACGCCGAACCATCCCCTCCGCGCCAGACCAGTTAGCGGATCGCCCTGACGGTGTGGGTGCATCCGGCTCCGGCGGGGCAGGCGCTGTTGGGCCGGGCCGTCGCCGCCGCGGGGGTGGCCCGGCCGGCGCACCTGCCGCCGCCGCCCGGGGAGGACGAGCTCCCGCACCGTCCCGACGGGCTCGCCCGGCTGCTGACCTCGGCCGGGCTGCGCGAGGCGAGGTGCGAGACCTTGCGCTGGCAGCACCGGACCGGTGCCGACGAGTGGTGGTCCGGCCCGGCGAACGGGGTGGGCTTCCTCGGGCAGGTGCTGCTGAGCCGGGACGAGCGGACCCGGGCGGAGGCGAGGCGTCACTTCGACACCCTCTCCCGGGAGTTCCTCTGCGAGGACGGCCTGTTGGCGCTGCCGCACGCGGCCCTGCTGGTGAGCGCCCGCCGCTGACCCGGGGCACCCGGACGGTTGGAACGGCGAAGACCGTCAGCCGTGGTGGTGGAGGACCGTGTCCTTGAGGTTCCGGGCCTCGGGCGGCAGCGGCTTCGTCCCCGACAGCCGCACCGCGACGCCGCGGGCGAGGTCGAAGGCCGCCACCGGGTCCGCCCGGTCCGCCCAGGGGGCGGCGCCGCACCAGCGTCCGACCAGCCGGAACTGCTCCAGGGCGGCGGCGTGCAGGCTGGCCTTGGCCAGGTGGTCGGCGAGCAGGTGCCGCAGGGCGGGCAGGCGCGGATCGTCCGCCGGGACGGTCGAGAGGGCCTGCGCCACGGCCTTCAGCCGCCGCCTCGCGGCCCCGGTGCGGGGGAGCGCGCGGAGGCCGCTGCGGGTCTCGAGTTCGGAGAGCGCGTGCACGTAGATGCCGGGCAGCGGGCTGCCGGCCGGCGCCTTGTCCATGGCGCGGCGGGCGAAGGCCATCATCCTGCGGTTGCTGCCGTACCACTTGGCGCACCAGTACTGCATGGCCTGCCAGTGCCCCTCGTAGTGGTGCGGGGCGCGTGCGACCAGGCCGTCCCAGAGCGGTCCGAACCGGTCCGGGGTGTACTGGGCGCCGCGGGCGGCGAGCACCATGACCACCCACGGGCCGGGGTCCTCCGGCGCGAGCAGCGCTGCCCGCTGCGCGGCCTCGATCGCGGCGGGCAGCAGCTCCCGGAACTGCGCCATCCGGTCGGCCGGCACCTGGTGCGCGTAGCCGCTGCCGCGGATCGCCCACGCCCGGTCGACCATGCGCCGGGCCTCCAGCGTGGCGGCGGCGCAACCGGTCGGGTCGGCGGCCCGCCAGGCGGTCAGCCAGGCGTCGTCCTGCTCGGCGATGTCGGCGAGCAGTTCCAGCCTGGACCAGCGTTCGTCCCAGTCCTCGCCCGCCGCCTCGACGTACGCGGCGGCGGGCTGCCAGTCGCCGGTCCAGGCGGCCTCGCAGATCGAGCGGACGGCCGCGCTGCGGTCCGGAGGCGCCGGCGGGCCGGGCCGGCGCGGGTCGAGCACGGCGTGCGGCACCAGCCCGTAGGCGGCGGGGTCGAAGACGGTGGCGGCCCACGTGGCGGCCCTGGACGTGCGGTGGGGACCCCGGAGCCAGATGACGAAGTACGTCCCGGCGATGACGAGCAGCAGGAGACTCACGGCGGAGGATCCTTGCAGGTCGCGAGCGGTGCGGGCAATGGGGATGCGGACACGTTCACGAGGCCTTCGCCGGGCCCCGCGGGACGGCGGCGGCCCGGCTGCCGGGGGAGTCGGCACACGGGTGACGGACACCTCCCGGGATACGGCGGCACACGGCCACAACGCCCTTCCCCGGCAAGCAGGATGACGACGGACCGGACCCTCCGTGACGGAGCGCGACGGGCCACGAGCGGGCCACGAGCGGGCCACCAGCGGCAGACCCGGCGCGGTGCCGGGATTGCGGCGCGGACCGGCTGAGCAGGCTCAGGTCAGGCCGGCCGGCCGCCGCCGACGGCCACCCGCCGTGCGGCGTGCCCGAACCGGCGTGCCGCACCCGACCCGGAGGACCCCGGTGCCGCTTCCCTCGGAACCCCTGCGCAGTCTCGGCTTCCTGACCATCGGCCTCTTCGACGAGGCCGACCCGGCGGGTGGACACGAGTCCACCCTGCAACTCGTCGAACTCGGCGAACGGCTGGGCTTCGACAGCGCCTGGCTGCGCCACCGGCACCTCCAGTTCGGCATCTCCTCCCCGGTGGCCGTGCTGGCCGCGGCCACGCAGCGTACGCGGCGCATCGAGCTCGGCACCGCGGTCATCCCGCTCGGCTGGGAGAACCCGCTGCGCCTGGCGGAGGACCTCGCGACCGTGGACGTGCTGTCCGGGGGCCGCCTCAACCCGGGTGTCAGCGTGGGCCCGCCGATGCACTTCGAGCGGGTCCGCGAGGCGCTGTACCCGGACACCGCCGAGTCGGAGGACTTCGGGTTCGCCCGGGTACGGCGCCTGCTCGACCTCGTCGGCGGCAAGCCCGCCAGTGACTTCCGCGGCACCGAGGGCATCGAGGCGTTCTCGGACCGGGTCCAGCCGTACGCGCCCGGCCTGGCCGACCGCATGTGGTACGGCGCCGGCAGCCTGGGGTCGGCCCGTCAGGCCGCCGAGAACGGGATGAACCTGCTGGTCAGCAGCGTGGTCAAGGCCGAGGAGGGCGAGGACTTCGGTGCCGTCCAGCTCTCGCACGTGCGGGCGTTCCGCGAGCGCCACCCCGACGGTGCCCGGGCCCGGGTCTCGCAGGGGCTGGTGGTGATCCCCACCGACAGCGCGACCCCCGCGCAGCGGGCGAGGTACTGGGAGTACGCCCGCGCCCGGCTGCCGCGGACCGCCGCCCCGCAGGGACCGGCCCGTCTGCTCTTCGCCCCCGACCTGGTCGGCAGCGCGCAGGAGATCGCGGAACGGCTCCACGCGCATCCGGCCTTCCGCGAGGTCGACGAGGTGGCCTTCGCGCTGCCCTTCACCTTCGGGCACGAGGACTACGTGCAGATCCTGACCGACATCGCCACCGTGCTCGGCCCGGCCCTCGGCTGGCGTCCCGCCACGGACTGAGTCCCGCCGCGGACCGACCCGCACGGGCGGGCGGGCGGCTCAGCCCGCCGGCAGCCGCACGGGTGCGGACGGCGGGCCCTCGCGCCCGGCCCGGTCGACGCAGGTGACGGCGTACCAGGGGCCGGTCGCGGCGGTCGGCGGCCGGTACCGGCGGACGGTGAGGGCCGGCAGCAGGGCCACCAGCCGGGCCGGATCGGCAGGCGGACGCGCACCCGGGTCGTCGGTGTACCCGTAGACGGCGAACAGGAACGGGTGCGGGCGGCCGGTGCGCGGAGCCGGGGTGATCCGCAGGTCCTGCCGGTCGGGCGAGGGGTGCACCGAGGGCGCCGCGGGCGGTGCGCTGCCGGCGAGCCGCGGCAGCAGGGGGACGAGGGCGGGCCGGGGCCAGTGGTCGGCCGCGAGCCGGCGGATCGCGCCGATCCGGTCGGTGCGGGCGGTGCGGGCGCTGAAGAAGACGTCGCCGCCGATCGATCCGACGGCCTCGTTGAGCGCGAGGTGGCGGGAGAGCTCCGCCGGGTCCTGCCAGGGCGCCGGCCGGCCCGGGGCACCGGGCCGGGACGCGGACTGGCCGATCCACAGCTGGGTGTCGGTGTCCGCCACCTGGGCGGCCCACCAGCGCGCGAGGACGGCGTAGTCGGCGATCTCGAAGCCGATGTGCCAGTACAGCTGGGGCGCGATGTAGTCGACCCAGCCCTTGCGGACCCAGCCGCGGGAGTCGCAGTACTGCGCGTCGTAGGCCTGCAGCGCCGTCGTGGCGGAGCCGGCCGGATCGGTGGACCGGTTGCGCCAGACCCCGAACGGGCTGATCCCGTACACCGCGTCCGGCCGGGCCGCCCGCACCCGGTCGCGCAGCTGCCGGACGGTCAGGTCGATGTTGTCGCGCCGCCAGGCGGCCCGGTCGGTGAACCCGCGGCTCCCGGCGGCGAAGGACCCGTCGTCGGGGAAGCCGCGGCCGCCGGGCGCGGGGTAGGGGTAGAAGTAGTCGTCGATGTGCACACCGTCGACCTCGTACCGGGTGACGGCGTCCATGACGGCGTCCAGGACGAACTCCCGGACTTCGGCGAGCCCCGGGTCGTAGTACAGCTCGCCGTCGTAGGCGACCGCCCAGTGGGGGTTGCGGCGGGCCGGATGGTCGGCCACCAGCCGGGCCGGATCGGGGTGGATCGCGATCCGGAACGGGTTGAACCAGGCGTGGAAGGGGAGGCCGCGCTCGTGCGCGGCGAGGATCATGAAGGCCAGCGGGTCCCAGCCCGGATCCTGCCCCTGGGTGCCCGTCAGCCACTGCGACCAGGGCTCGAACCGGGACGGCCAGAGCGCGTCGGCGGTCGGTCGGACCTGGACGAACACCGCGTTGAAGCCCGTCGCCACCGCCGAGTCGAGCAGCGCCGTGAAGTCGGCCCGCATCTGTTCGGCGCCGAGCCGCCGCCGGTCCGGCCAGTCGGTGTGGTTGAGGCAGGCGATCCACAGGCCGCGCATCTGCCGCTTCACCGGGTGCGGCGCGACCGTCGCCGCCGGCAGCGTCCCGGGCGGACCTTCCTCGCGGCGCACCGGCACCGGGGGAGCGGCGGCACCCGTGCAGACCGCCGCCGCCAGCGCGGCCAGGACCTCACGGCGACGGGGAGGCCGCGGCTTGGCCGTCATCGGGCGCCGACCGGTGGCAGGGGCCGGCCCGCCGTCGCGGCGGCGCCGGAGCCACCGCCGCCGTAGCCGGCCGCGGTGACGGGAGCCGCGGTGACGGGGGCCACGGTGACGGGCGCCGCCGGGTTCCCGCGCACGGCGGCCGGGGCGCAGCGGGTGCGGTGCACGGGGCTCCTCCTCGGTCGGGAGGACCGTCCCCCGCGCGGGGCCGCCGGGCCGACGGCCGTCCCGGCCCGTCCCCCGAACGGGAGACCGGATGCCGCCGAATGCCGGGCAGTGAGCCTCCGCCGTGCCCCGGGAAGTCGGCGGGGCGGGACCGGCACACCGGAGACGGACGGCCGGTGACGGCGGGACGACCTGGTGCCGGAGGGCTCGGGCATGGAACGGGTCGGTTCACCGGCGTCGGGGTCCGCGGCACCTGCGCCCGCAGGTCGTCCCGTCCCGCCCCGCACCGCCAGGAGCCGCACCGTGTCCGATCCGCACCACTCCCGCACCGCCCGCTCCCCCGTACCGCCCGCACCCGCACCGCCCGCGCACCCGTTCCGGCCTGACGCGTTCCGGCCTGACCCGTCATGTCCGGATCCGGCTGCTCGGCGCCGGGCCGGCGCTGCGGTCGGCACGCGGAAGCGGCGGCACGGTCCAGGACCGTGCCGCCGCACCGGAGTCGTGGGGATCAGGCGACGCTGACCGCGCTCCAGGCCGCCGCGACCGCGTTGTACTCGGCGCTGCCGGATCCGTACAGGTCCTTGGCCGCGTTCAGGGACGCGGTGCGGGCGCCCTTGTAGTCGGTGGTGGACGTCATGTAGACGGTCAGCGCCCGGTACCAGATCTTGGCGACCTTCTGGTTGCCGATGCCGGTGACGGTGGAGCCGTTGCAGGTCGGGCTGTTGTAGGTGATGCCGTTGATCGTCCGGCTGCCGCTGCCCTCACTGGCGAGGAAGAACCAGTGGTTGCCCACGCCCGAGGAGTTGTGCACGTCCAGCTGGCCGACCTTCCTGCTCCAGCAGTCGGCCGAACGGCCGTCCAGCGAGGGCTTGTCGAAGCGCCGCAGCCACGGCGGGGTCGACTGGTCGCTGAACAGGTAGTCGGGGGTGTCGATGCCGTTGTTGGCGTACCACTCGACCATGGTGCCGAAGATGTCGCTGGTCGACTCGTTGAGGCCGCCGGACTCGCCGCTGTAGCGGAGGTTGGCGGTGGCGCTGGTGACGCCGTGGGTCATCTCGTGGCCCATGGTGTCGAGGTCGACCTGCTCCGGGTCGGTGGTGCCGTCGCCGTCGCCGGTCATCATGCAGAAGCAGCTGTCGGACCACTGGGCATTGTCCCACTTGGTGCCGACGTGCACGAAGACGGTGGCGCCCTTGCCGTCGTTCTTGATGCCGTTCCGGCCGAAGGTGTTCTTGTAGTAGTCGTACGTCCAGGCGGTGTTGGCGTGGGCGTCGACGGCGGCGGTGGCCCGGTCGGTGGAGAACTTCCGGCCGTCGCCCCAGATGTTGTCGGCGTCGGTGTACAGCGTGCCGGAGTTGGCGTTCAGGCTGCTCGCGGAGACGTTGCGGGCGTCCTTGGTGATGGTGCCCCGGGTCGGGTCGATCAGCGCGTACAGGCCGTTGGACTGCAGCGTGGTGTCGATCGTGACGGTGCCGGTGTACTCCGAGCGGCCGGTGCCGGAGGCCTCGTGCTCGGCGTCGAACTGCTCGATCTCGGCGCCGGTGACGGCGTCGGTGACGACGACCCGGCCGGAGGGCTGGCCCTGCTTGCCGAGGCCGCTCACCGTGGTCTGCCAGGCGAGCCGGGCGGTGCCGTCGGCGGCCCAGACGACCAGCCGGGGCTGGGAGGCGGCGGACGAGATGCCGGGTGCGGCGGCCAGCGCCTTCGCGGCGGTGGCCTGTGCGGGGACGCTCGGGACGGTGCTCCGGACGGCGGGGCTGTGGCCCTTGGCCCGGGTCGAGTCCTTGAGCCGGCCGCGGGCGTCCTGGTGCACCACCAGGTCGCCGCCGATCACCGGCAGTCCCTGGTAGGTGCGGTCGAAGCGGACGTGCTGGGTGCCGTCGGGGTCGATCAGGACGTCCTTGACCAGGAGGTCCTGCCCGGCGCCGAAGCCGAACAGCTCGGCGTTGCGGGCGACGTTGGCCCTGGCCTTGGCGATCGCGGTGTCGCGGCCGGGGACGGCGGATGCGGTGGAGACCTGGACGCCTGCGGCGACGAGTGCGGCGGTTGCCGCCAGGGCGCCGGCCGTGAGGGCGTGCCGGCGCGAAGAGGAGGTGGGGCCCACTCTGTACTCCAGTCGGTAGTTGCTGGGTGCCGACTGAGAGCGTGGCCGTGAACAGACAAACACTTCTACGAAACAGTATGGAACTTGACCATTCCGTAGCCGAAGATGCGATGAATTCCGATCGAATCCGATCGAAATGAACAGGTGTCAGGACATACAGAAGGGGCGCGTGGGATGTCCCACGCGCCCCTGTGTCGGGTGGAGCTAGCTCAGCGTCCGCAGCGCCGCGGCGTCGAAGGGCTTCAGCTCCTCGTGGCGGCCCTGAAGGACCTTCAGCGCCCAGTCCGGGTCCTGGAGGAGGGCTCGGCCGACGGCGACCATGTCGAACTCGTCGCGCTCCAGGCGGTCCAGCAGGTCGTCGATGCCCTGCACCGGGGAACCCTCGCCGGCGAAGCCGCGGATGAAGTCGCCGTCCAGGCCGACCGAGCCGACGGTGATGGTGGGCCGGCCGGTGAGCTTCTTCGTCCAGCCCGCCAGGTTGAGGTCCGAGCCCTCGAACTCGGGCAGCCAGTAGCGGCGGGTGGAGGCGTGGAAGGCGTCGACGCCGGCGGCGGCCAGCGGCGCCAGGATCGCCTCCAGCTCGGCCGGGCTCTCGGCGAGCCGGGCGCTGTACGCCTCCTGCTTCCACTGCGAGTAGCGGAAGATCACCGGGAACTCCGCGGAGACGCGCTCGCGCACCGCGGCCACGATCTCGGCGGCGGACGTCGTCCGGGCCACCGGGTTGCCGCCGTAGGCGTCGGTGCGGCGGTTCGTCCCGGCCCACAGGAACTGGTCGAGCAGGTAGCCGTGGGCGCCGTGCAGCTCGACGCCGTCGAAGCCGATCCGCTCGGCCGCGGCGGCGGCCTCCGCGAAGGCGCCGATGACGTCGTCCAGGTCGGCGCGGGTCATCGCCCGGCCGGTGCCCTCGGTGCCGTCGATGCGCAGGCCCGACGGGCCGACGGCGGGGGCGTCGGCGTAGGGCGGCTCGCCCTGCTTGCGGACCATGCCGATGTGCCACAGCTGCGGCACGATCGTGCCGCCCTCGGCGTGCACGGCCTCGGCGACCTTCGCCCACCCGGCGAGCTGCTCCTCGCCGTGGAAGCGCGGCACGCGGTCGCTCTGCCCGGCGGACTCGTGGCCGACGTAGGTGCCCTCGGTGACGATCAGGCCGACACCGGCGGCGGCCCGCCGGGCGTAGTACGACCGGACGTCCTCACCGGGGACGCCGCCCGGGGAGAACATGCGCGTCATGGGAGCCATGGCGATGCGGTTCGGGACGGTCAGCCCGTTCAGCGCGACGGGACGGGAGAGCAGGTCGGCCGCGCGGGTGGCGGACGATGCGGTGGCGGTCATGGGTGAGTTCCTCGCAGGCACCGGACGACGACGTATGTACGTGCATGTACTGGTGTCTGCCAACCGACGCCACCGCGACCGCATTCCTCCCGGCCGCCGGGTGCCGGGTGATCCCGGTCACAGGTCCGGCGGTCGCGTCCCGGGGGCGGCCGCGCCCGAGCCGCGCCCCGGATCGCGCCCCGGGTCGTGCCCCGGATCGCGCCTCAGGCCGCGCAGAGTCCGCGCGGGAGTTCGACGACCTCGGCGCCGGTGCTGTGCAGGAACCCGGCCACCGAGCGCGCCGTGGGCTCGTCCAGGGAGAAGGCCCACGGGCCGGGGACGAGCACGGTGTCCACGTCGCCGGCGGCGGCCAGGGCGAGCAGGCTGCGCAGGCCGTCCCGGGCGAGGCAGGACGAGCCGACCGTGTCGATCAGGACCCGCGGGCAGGCGAGGCCGAGCGAGGAGGCGTGGTCCTGGAGGGCGTGCAGCTGGGTGAGCATCTCCCAGCGGTCGTACGGATAACAGCGCAGGTAGATCGCCGCGCGGCGGCTGCGGGCGGGGCTGAGGGTCATCGTCGTCCCTTCGGCAATGGGCTGCCCGCCCTCCGGGGCTCCGCGCCGTGTCCCGGGAGGGTCCGGGGGCCGGTGCGGATCCGCGCGGTGGCGGGTGCGGCCGTGTACTGCCGAAGGGGGCGCGGGGGTGGTGCGCGTCGCCCCGCGGGAGGTGGGTCACCGCGGCCGAGACCTCCAGCGTGACCCACTGTGTCCGCATTTGTCTATACCTACTCGGCAGTGTATCCGGCAGCCGACCCCGTCGCGGGCGCCGGAACCCGTCCGGACCTGCGCGGGTGTCCGTCCGGCGGCGGCCGTTCGGGCCCGGCGTTCCGGCGGTCCGGCCGACGGCGCTACGCAGCGTGTCGCACCGCGGCCTCCTCGCGGCACCGCGCGGCCTCCGGCGGTAGCGTGCCGGGGGCGGGCGGCTGCGCCCGCCGGGCCGTACCGACAGCGGGGAGACCGGAATGGCGATCCAGCGCATGGACAACGTCCTCGTCGTGGTCGAGGACCTCGACGCCGTGGTGTCGTTCTTCGTCGAACTCGGCATGGAGCTGGAGGGGCAGGGGCCGGTCGAGGGGCGCTGGGTCGAGCGGATCATCGGGCTGGAGGGTGTCCGGCAGGACGTCGCCATGCTGCGGACCCCGGACGGCCACGGCCGGGTGGAGCTGGCGAAGTTCCACGCCCCGGCGGCGGTCCGCGGCGCGGCCGAGGATGCGCCGACGAACACGCTCGGCATCCGCCGCATCATGTTCGCCGTCGACGACGTCGAGGACACCGTGGCCCGTCTGCGCACCCGGGGCGCCGAACTGGTCGGCGAAGTCGTGCAGTACGAGGACGTCTACCGGCTCTGCTACGTCCGCGGGCCCGAGGGCATCGTGGTCGGACTGGCCGAGCAGGTGGACTGACCCGCCCGCGCGCCCCGGTCAGGCGGCGGCGGCCGTCCGGCGCCGGGTCAGCCGGGGGCGCAGGCCGACCAGCAGTGCGGCGACGGCGGCCCAGAGCGCGAGCGTGACCACCGGTCCGGCCAGGTGGGCGCCGCCGAAGTAGCTCAGGTCGCTGATCGCGCGGACGGCGGCGCCCGGCGGCAGCAGTGCCGAGACGGCGCGGGCCGCGGCGGGCAGCAGGTCGGCGCCGATGGTGGCCCCGCTGGTGGCGTTGCCGACGGTGAGCAGCACCAGGGTCGCCACCGGGAGGCCGACCGGGCCGAGGTAGGTGCCGAGCAGCTTGGTGGTGAAGGCCGCCGCCGCGGCCAGCAGGGAGAGCGTGAACACCAGCGGCAGGACGGGGGCGGGCACCGCGCCGAGGACCGGGCCCGCGATGACCGCGCCGACCGTGCCGATCGCCGCGGAGGTGCCGAGCAGCAGCCAGTACCGGTGGCGCAGCCGGAGCTGTCCGGCCAGGCCGAGCGCGTTCGAGCCCAGCACGAATCCGGCCAGCGTCACGCCGAAGGCCATGTAGAAGCCGGCGACCCCGCGGGCGTCGAAGTGCGCGAGCGGGACGACGTCCACCGTGCCGACCCGGTCGCCCGCGCCGTGGGCGTACGCCTCCACGAGTCGCGTCACGGCGGTCGTGGTGGACGCCCCGGCGGCGCCCGCGGTCTGCAGGGCGAGCCGGCCGGGCCCGTCGGCGGAGAGTGCGGCGACCACGTCGCCGTGCTCCACCGCGTGGCGCGCGGCCGCGGCGTCGGCGGCGGGGTGCACCTCGACGCTGTCGCCGAGCGCCCGGCCCACCCGGTCCGGCAGGCCCGGTCCGGAGACGGCGATCGGGACGCGGTGCGGCTGGGGGTCGCGCTGCAGGCCGACGTAGGAGGTGATGAAGGCGGCGGCGACGATCAGTGCGATCACGACGGGCTGGAGCCAGGCCCGCAGCGGGGGGCGTCGGGGTGCGGGCGCGGGGGCGGTGTCCATGGCGAGACTTCCTGGTGGGGCGTCGGTGCGCGGTGCCGGCGGCGGGCCGGGCGGTGCACCATCGATGAATACGAGCATATGCTCCTATTGGGGGAGCGGCAAGCGGCCCCGTCGTACGTGCGAGCACATGCTCCTATCCTGGAGGGGAGGCTTGGAGGAGACCATGACACCTGCGCCGGCGAACGCCGTCCCCGCGTGCAACAACCTCGCCCTCCGCAAGGCGGCGCGGTACCTCGGGGCCACCTACGACAAGGCCCTCGCCGAGGCCGGCCTGCGGGCCACCCAGTTCAGCATCCTCCAGGTGCTGAACGCGCACGGCGAGACCACGATCACCGGCCTCGCCGAGACCATCGCCATGGACCGCACCACCCTGGCCTCGAACCTCAAACCGCTCGCACGGGAGGGCCTGGTGACGGTCGAGGCCTCGCCGACCGACCGCCGGGCGCGGATCGCCGCGATCACCGACGACGGCCGGGCCCGGCTCGCCACCGCGGTGCCGCTCTGGCAGGAGGTGCAGTCGAAGTTCGAGGCGGCCTTCGGCGCGGGCGAGGCCGCCGCGCTGCGCACCTCGCTGGACGCCGTCCTCGGCACCGGCTTCGAACCCTGGGCCGAGTAGCGGACGGCGTCCGCGCGGGACGGCCGTCCGGTGCGCGCCCGGCCGCCGGCCGTCAGGCGGACTCGGTGGGCAGGCCGGCCGCCACCCAGTCCTGGATGCCCTCGCGGTACTTGCGGACGTCGGTGTAGCCGAGTGCGGTGAGCCGGTCCGCGACCTGCCCGCTGTTCGGGCAGGCCTCGTTGGAGCAGTAGGTGACGACGGCGGCGCCGAGGTCGGCGAGCCGGCCCGCGGCGAGCGCGTCCACCACGCCGCGCACCAGCGGGACGGCGCCGGGCAGGTGCTGCGCGGCGTAGTACTCGCCGCCGAGCGTGTCGAGGACGGTGACGGTGCCGGCCTCGATCGCGGCCGCCAGTTCGTCCCGGGTGATGAGCGCGGTCATGTCGTACCTCCATGGGGAGTCGGATTCGGACTATAGTCCGGTTATGGCTTCCGACATTAACGGACCGCAGTCCGGTTCCGCAATCCCCCCGCACCCCGGCGACGCGCCCGCCGCCCGCCCGGTGGACCTCGAACTGCTCCGCACCCCGCCGCCGGTCGAACGCGCCGACGCCGCCCGCAACCGGGCCGCCGTCCTGCAGGCCGCCGCCCGGCTGTTCGCCGCGCACGGCTTCGAAGCCGTCTCCATGGACCAGGTCGCCGCCGCGGCGGGCGTCGGCAAGGGCACGCTCTTCCGCCGCTTCGGCGACCGGTCCGGACTCGCCGCGGCCCTGCTCGACGCCCGCGAGCGCGACCTCCAGGAGGCGATCCTGCGCGGGCCCGCCCCGCTCGGCCCCGGTGACGGCCCCGACCCGGACCCGGCCGACCGGCTCACCGCCTTCACCGACGCCTACCTCGACCACCTGCTGGCCCACCTCGACCTGGTGCGGATGTCCGAGACCGCCGCCCGCGGTGCCCGCTACCGCATCGGCGCCTACCGCTTCTGGCACCGCCACGCCGCGATCCTGCTCGCCGGACGCTCCGAGGACCCGGACCACGACGCCCACGCGCTGCTCGCCCCGCTCGCGGCCGAGCACGTCGCCGCACTGCTGCCCGAACTCGGCGAGCAGCGGATCCGGGCCGGCGCCCGACGGCTCGCCGCCCGGCTGGCAGCACCCCGGCCCGCCTGACCGGCCGGCCACCCCTGCCTCCGCCGCCCCGGCGTGGTTGCCCCGGGCTCCCACTGCCGCGGGTGTCGGGGGAGACGACAATGGACTGAGGTCCGGCCGGGCGACCCGGCGTCCGTCCACCGTCGTCACGGCCGTCGTCGTCACGACTGGGGGACACCCTCATGGGACAGGCAGCCATCAGCGTCGTCGGCCTCAGCAAGCGGTTCGGTGCGGTGACCGCGCTGGACGGAGTGGACTTCGACGTCCCGGCCGGCAGCATCTTCGGCCTGCTCGGACCGAACGGCGCGGGCAAGACCACCGCCATCCGGATCCTCACCACCATCCTGCGGCCGAGCGGCGGCCGGGCCGTCGTCCTCGGACACGACGTCGTCCACGAGGCCGCCACCGTCCGCCGGCTGATCGGCCTGGCCGGCCAGTACGCGGCCGTCGACCCCAACCTCACCGGACGCGAGAACCTGCGGCTGATCGGCCGCCTCACCCAGCTGCCCCGCGCCCGGGTCCGCCCGCGGGCCGCCGAACTCCTCGACCGGTTCGACCTCGCCGACGTCGGCGCCCGCCCCGTGCGCACCTACTCCGGCGGACTGCGCCGCCGCCTCGACATCGCCGCCGCCCTCGTCCCCGAACCGCCCGTGCTCTTCCTCGACGAACCGACCACCGGCCTCGACCCGCACAGCCGCACCGCCCTGTGGGACCTGATCCGCGAACTCGTCCGCGACGGCACCACCGTCCTGCTCACCACCCAGTACCTGGAGGAGGCCGACCGCCTCGCCGGCCGGGTCGTGGTCGTCAACGAGGGCCGGATCATCGCCGACGACACCCCCGCCGCCCTCAAGACCCGGCTCGGCAACACCGTCATCGAACTCGGCATGGGCGACGAGACCCGCGCCGCGCAGGCCGCCACCGTCCTCACCGACCGCCTCGGCGAACCGCCCGAACGCGAGGGCGTGCTGCTCCGGCTGGCCTCCCGCGACGGATCCCGGCTGCTGCTCGACGTCCTGCACTCCCTCGACGGCAACCGGCTCGTCCCGCAGACCGTCACCGTCCGCGAGTCCAGCCTCGACGACGTCTTCCTCGCGCTGACCGGCCACCGGACCCAGGCCACCGGGCCCACCGAGGACGGCGCCGACGGCCCGGCGACCACCGGAGGCACCCCATGACCGCGACCGCCGCCACCACCACCGCCACCGGCACCGGCCGGCTCGGCACCCGGATCACCGCACCCGTGCGGGACGGCCTCGCGGTGGCCTGGCGCAACCTCGTCGCGCTGCGCCGCGTCCCGCGGCTGCTCGTCTTCTCGACCATCCAGCCGCTGGTCTTCGTCCTGATGTTCCGCTACGTCTTCGGCGGCGTGGTGGCCCCCGCGCTGCCGCCAGGCGTCGGTTACGTCGACTTCCTGATCCCCGGCATCTTCGTGCAGACCGCCGTCTTCGGCTCGATGAACACCGCGATCGGCCTGGCCACCGACATGCAGACCGGCCTCATGGAGCGCTTCCGCTCGCTGCCGATGGCCAGATCGGCCGTGCTCTCCGGCCGCACCACGGCCGACCTCGCACGGAACGTGTTCGTGGTGTCGCTGATGACCGCCGTCGGCTTCGCCCTCGGCTTCCGGATCCACGCCGGGGCGGCGGCCTTCCTCGGCGGCGTCCTGCTGGTGCTGGCCTTCGGCTTCGCCATGTCGTGGATCTTCGCGGTGGTCGGCATGGCCGTCGGCGACCCGGAGACCGCGCAGGCCGCCGCCTTCCCGGTGCTCGCACCCCTGGTCTTCGCCTCGTCCGCGTTCGTCCCCGTCAGCACCATGCCCGGCTGGCTGCAGTCCTTCGCCGAGCACCAGCCGGTCTCCAAGACCGCGGGGGCGGTCCGCGTCCTCGTCCTCGGCGGCCCGGCGGGCACCGCCGTCTGGGAGGCCCTCGCCTGGGACGCGGGCATCGTCGCCGTCTTCGCCCCCCTCGGCGTCTGGCTCTACCGGCGGGCCGTCTGACCGGCCGCCGGCCGGGGCCCCGCGACGGGAGGGCGGGAGCCCCGGACCGGGTCAGCCCTGCGGCAGCGCGCGCGGCTCGTCGACGACGGCGCGGGCCAGCACGGCCGTCTCGGCGATCACGTCGCCGGCCTTGCCCCGGGGGCCGTTGCGCAGCAGGACCTGGCGCTCGCCGAGGAACTCGCTGGTGCTCCGGTCGAAGATCCACTCCTGCCGGACGCCGTCCGCCGAGGTGAGTCCCACCCCGACGCCGTGCCGGCCGGCGGCGTCCACCGAGTCCTGGATCAGCTCCACGCCGGGGATCTTCGCCGCGGCCCGGTAGAGCGCGGCGGTCACCGCGGGCGGCGCGATCTGCTCCCTGAGCAGGTCGCCGATGGTGCCGAAGGGCCGCTGGTCCGTCCACTTCCGGTCGTGCGGCTCGGAGTTGAGCAGCTCGAACATCTCGTCCGGGTCGGTCGGCAGCCCCGCGAGGAACCGGTAGGTCGGCGCATGCAGGTTGGGGGTGGTGTTGGTGTCCAGCGGCAGGGTGCCGTCCGGGTCGGGCCGGCCGGTGTCCGTCGACTTCATGTCGGCCGCGTTGACCAGCGTGCGGTCCAGCAGCAGACCGGCCTTGCGGCCGTCCACCGAGAGCCAGACCTGACGCTCGTGGAGCGTGCCCGGGACCAGCCCGTCGGGCGTGTAGTCCGGGAACCTGACCAGCGACTTCACGAAGACGAACTGGCCGTCCTTCACCTCCCGGGCCGGCTTGCTCGCCGCCACCGCGGCGATCCGGTCGAGCAACTGGACGGTGGCCGCCGGAGCCGCCGACGCCGGGGCGGCGGAGGACGGGGCGGACGGGGTGGACGGGGCCGGCGCCGCCGTGGGTCCCGCCGTGCCGTCGCCGCCGCCGAGCACCAGGGCCAGCGACAGCGACAGCGCGCCCGCCAGGGCGGGCAGGGCGACCCGGGCGAGCCGACGCCGCGGCCGTGCGGGCCCGACGTACTCCGTGCCGATCTCGTTCATCAGATGATTCCTCAACAGCTGGCGGCGGTCGGCGGGAAGCGCCGGTCCGTCGTGCTCCGGGATGCCGTTCATGCGCCCTTCCCCTCCACCGACCGGACCGCAGGGACGCGGTCACCCCGTACCTGTCCGCTGCGCCCGGACGGTTCCGCACCTCTTCGCACCGCCGCCAACTCCTCCTCGGCCAGGCCGCGCAGCCGGGTCCGCGCCCGCGACAGCCGGGACCGGACGGTGCCGACCGGCACCCCGAGCGCCTCGGCCGCCGCCGCGTAGTCGAGGCCCGACCAGACGCACAGCGCGAACACCTCCCGCTCACCGCGCCGCAGCCCGGCCAGCGCCCGCCGGGTCGCCGCCAGCCGGGCGTCGTCGTCGAGCCGGCCCACCAGCTCGTCGGTGAAGTCCGGCACCGCCTCCCGCTCCGGCAGCCGCGCCATCGCCGCCCGGTGCCGGCGGGCGGCCCGGGCGGTGTTGCGCAGCACGTTGGCGGCGATGCCGAACAGCCACGGCCGCACGCTGCCGCCGTCCTCCAGCAGCTTGCCGCGCAGCCGCCACGCCTCCAGGAAGGTCAGCGAGACGACGTCCTCGGCGGCGGCCCAGTCCCCGAGCGTCCGCAGGGCGTAGCCGTACAGGGCGTCGGCATGGTCATCGAATATCTCCCCGAAGGCGCTCTGGTGCCCGGCGCGCAGCCGGGACCGCAGTGACAGTTCCACACCCCTACCTGTCCGCTCGTCCGGTGCGGTTCCCTGTCGATCTCCGCACACCCGCAACGCCCTTCCGGACGCCCTGCGGGACCGGTCGAGCGGCGGCGGTCACGGCGCGGCCCGCTCCTCCGGCACGACCGCGAAGGCCTCGATCTCGACCAGGAAGTCGGGCCGGGCGAGCGCCGCGACCTGCACCGCGGAACTGGCGGGCGCGTGCTCCGGGTCGAGCACCTCGTCCCAGACCGTGCGGACCGCCGGCAGGTCGGCGATGTCGGCGAGGAAGAACGTCAGCTTGACCACGTCCCGCCAGCCGGCGCCGACGGCGGCGAGGCAGCGCTCCAGGTTGGTGAAGACCTGCCGCACCTGGGCGAGCGGATCGCCCGCGCCGACCAGCTCGCCCTTCTCGTCCAGCGCCACCTGCCCGGCCACCGAGACGAACCGCCCCCGCCCGCTCACCACATGGCTGTACCGGCCGCTCGGCGCGACCCCGGCCGGCTCCATGATCCGGGTGATCTCCGACATGACGTCACTCCCTCCGACGGCCGGGCACCCTGCGCGGCCGTGCACGACCCCGTCATCCTCGCCGCCGTGCCCACCGGCCGACACCGAACATCGCACCGGGTGCGGCGGTGACGGGGCGTCTGTCGGTGGTGCCTGATCTGATTCCGGCGGGATCACCTGGCGGAGAGGGCAGCGATGGGCGTACTGACCGACTACTTCCGTGCGCCGGACGCGGATGCCGTCCGGCGGGTGCTGGAGCGGACGGAGGGCCGGTCCCCGCTGTCCGGCCGGCAGCCGGCCTTCGACGGCGTCCGGTCGAAGGGGCTGGATCCCCATGTCGTCCTCGGGCAGCTCGTCGCTGCCGTCCGGGAGGTGCCCTGGGAGGTGGACCTCGTCGGGGAGGCACCCGTCTGGCCGCCCGGTCCGGCGCCCGCCGCGGGCACGGTGGTGGACGACGACGATCCCTGGGCGACCGGCCCCTGGGTGGCCGAACTCGGCGATGCCGCCCGCGACACCCTCGCCGGGGTGGCGGACGGGGACGTGCCGGCGGTCGCCGCGCGCTGGGCGCGGGCGGAGGAGCTGCACGGTGCCGCCGGGGAGGACCTGCAACCGGTGGTCGAGCTGCTGGTCGGGCTGGCCCGGCGTGCCCGGGCGGACGGCGAGTCGCTCTACTGCTGGACCTGTCTCTGAGCCCGGGCTCCGGCAGGTGGTGCGGCCACCGGTGGCGGCGGGGGGGGGGGGGGCGGGCCCGCCGCGGAGGCCCGAGGGCACCGGGGGGGGGGGGGGGGGGGCGGGGCCGGGGGCGGCGGCCCGGTCGGCGCCGGACGGCGGCTGCCGCCGGGGCCCGGGGGGCTGGGTACGGATGCTCTGCTGCTCCACCCACCCAACGTACGGTCCGATCATCGCCACAGTGTGTAATGCCGGAATTCCGGGCCGGGCGTGTCCGCGGCAGGAGTAGCGTCGTCCACGACCGACGCGGTCCGGCGCCGGGCCCGGCGGGGATCGGACGGCGACGAACCGGAGCAGGGGTGACCGAGGGCGGTCACCGGTGGAGGGGTGCGATGACGGACTTCGGCTTCGAGCGGCTGCACCACGTGCAGCTCGACATCCCGGCCGGTGCGGAGCCGGCCTGCCGGGCGTTCTGGGCCGGGGTGCTCGGGATGACCGAGCTGGCCAAGCCGCCGGTGCTGGCGGCGCGCGGCGGCTGCTGGTTCCGCAGCGGGGGAGTGGAGGTGCATCTCGGCGTCGTCCCCGACTTCGCGCCCTCGCCCAAGGCCCACCCGGGCATCCTGGTGCACGACCTGGACGCGCTCGCGGCCCGGCTGGAGGAGCACGGCCACCCCGTCCGGTGGGACGACTCCGTCCCGGGTCGTCGCCGTTTCCACAGCGCCGACGCGCTCGGCAACGGGCTGGAGTTCCTGGAGCCCGACCGGACGGGCTGAGCGCGCCCCGTAGACTGGGGGATCGGCCGCCTCCGGCCGCTCCACGCCCTCCAAGCCCACGGGACATCGCTTCATGTCGCTCACGATCGGAATCGTCGGCCTGCCGAACGTCGGCAAGTCGACCCTGTTCAACGCCCTGACCAAGAACGACGTGCTGGCGGCCAACTACCCGTTCGCCACCATCGAGCCCAACGTGGGCGTCGTCGGTGTCCCCGACACGCGGCTGGCGAAGCTCGCCGAGATCTTCGGTTCGGCGCGCATCCTGCCGGCCACCGTCGACTTCGTCGACATCGCGGGCATCGTCCGCGGCGCGAGCGAGGGCGAGGGCCTGGGCAACAAGTTCCTCGCCAACATCCGCGAGTCGGACGCGATCTGCCAGGTCGTCCGCGCCTTCACCGACCCGGACGTGGTGCACGTCGACGGCAAGGTCTCGCCCAAGGACGACATCGAGACCATCCACACCGAGCTGATCCTCGCCGACCTGCAGACCGTGGAGAAGGCCCTGCCGCGCCTGCAGAAGGAGGCGCGCCTCAAGAAGGACACCGCGTCGGTGCTGGCCGCCGCCGAGGCCGCCAAGGCGATCCTGGAGACCGGCAAGACCCTCTTCGAGGCGGGCTTCGACACCCACCCGATCCGCGAATTGCACCTGCTCACCGCCAAGCCGTTCCTCTACGTCTTCAACGTGGACGAGGACGAGCTCGCCGACGAGGACTTCAAGGACGCCCAGCGCGCCCTGGTCGCCCCCGCAGAGGCGATTTTCCTCAACGCCAAGATCGAGTCCGAGCTGATCGAGCTCGACGACGAGGAGGCGCTGGAGCTGCTCCAGTCCATGGGCCAGGACGAGCCCGGCCTCGCCACCCTCGCCCGGGTCGGCTTCGAGACCCTCGGCCTGCAGACCTACCTGACCGCCGGCCCCAAGGAGACCCGGGCCTGGACGATCAAGAAGGGCGCCACCGCCCCCGAGGCCGCCGGTGTCATCCACACCGACTTCCAGAAGGGCTTCATCAAGGCCGAGGTCATCTCCTTCGACGACCTGGTCGCGACCGGCTCCATCGCCGAGGCCCGCAGCAAGGGCAAGGCCCGCATCGAGGGCAAGGAGTACGTCATGCAGGACGGCGACGTGGTGGAGTTCCGCTTCAACGTGTAGTCGTGCGCATGCTGCACGTTAGGTGATTGGTCAAGCGTGCAGATCAGAAGGGGTCGGACTCTGTCGAGTCCGACCCCTTCGTTGTCGCCGCGCTGGATGGGTACTGGATATTCCGACGCAGGGTCAGTTGCGATCAGGTCTCGTAAACGGTGGATCGATGTCCCACGTGAACAATCCAGACCACCAGTTCCCCGTTGTCGATCGTGTAGACGACGCGGTAGTCACCGACCCGCAGTCGGCGACGTTCGGGCTGGGATGCGAGCGCGGTGGTGTTGAAACCGAGAGGGTCGGTCTCCAGTTCGGTCAGCTTGGCGAGGATGCGCAGTGCTATCTGGCGAGGGATCTTCCGGAGTTCGGTCTGCGCCTCGGGGCGGAAGACGGTTCGGTGCTCACTCACTGCGCGCCAGCGTCTCCCTCATGATGTCCTCGATCGGGATGCCGGGTGCGGGGTTGGCCATGCGCTCATCGATGATCCGGTTGATCTCGCGCTCTTCCCACTCCTGGTACTTGCGCAGCACCTCGATGGAGACGACGGCGGCGACCTCCTTGCCCCGGCGCGTAATCACCGTGGGCACGTCGTCGCGGTCGGCGCGTTCCACGACCTCCGCCAAGTGTGCACGCACGTCGCGGATGGACTCTATGGGCAGTGGCTGCGTCATGCGCTCAAGCGTACCGAGTACCCCATGTGTACACAACGCCCGCAGTGGTGGGCGACCCGCCTCGTCGCGGCCGCGTGTGCTGAAGGGACCCCTACCGTGCTGGATCGGTGCTGGATGCGAGCCGCCGAGGCCTCTTCTTTGCAGGTCAGAGCACTGTTCCGGATGTTCCGCTTCGACGTCTGACCGTCCGGCGCCGCGTCGGTACGCGGCGGACATGCGGCTCGAAAGGGGCCGGCTCCTCCGGGGGCCGGCCCCTTCGCCGGTCCTCCGTCCCGGAGGGGCGCCCGGGCCGGGGTCGGGGTTGTCCCGGGTGGGGGATCGGGGGCGGGTGGGGGTTCGTCCCCGATGGATCGGCGGGCCGGTTTCGCCAGACTCCTGTGCGGGGCCGGGTGGACCGGCCCGTGCCGACGAACCATCAGGAGATGCTGCCGTGACCGCTGTTGTGCGCCGTACCCGCTGGACCGCCGTCGCCGCCGCCGGGGCGGTGCTCGCCGCACTGGCGGTGGGCACCGCGGCCGGACCCGCCTCGGCCGCCGCCGGGCCGGCGGCCGCGGTGCGGCAGCACGCGGCGGTGCCGCCGCCGGACCGGGCGGCCGTCCGCCGGGTGCTCGCCGGGCTGCCGACCGCCGAGGTGTCCGGGGCGCTGGTGCACGTCTCCGGACGGGCCGGCCGGCTGGATGCGGTGGGCGGCATCGGCGACCCGGCCACCGGCCGGGCCCCGGACGCCGACGGGCGGTTCCGGATCGGCTCGATCTCCAAGGTGTTCACCGCGACGGTGGTGCTCCAGCTGGCCGCCGAGCACCGCCTCGACCTCGACACCCCCGTCCAGCACTACCTGCCCGGCCTGCTGCCGGCCTCCTTCCCGCCGATCGCGGTCGGGCAGCTGCTGAACCACACCAGCGGGCTCCCGAACGGCGCCGACGGCCCGTGGGGCGACGGCACGGCCGCGTGGTTCGTCGACCACCGCTTCGAGTCCTGGTCGCCGGAGCGCGTGGTGGCCACCATGGACGGTCAGGAGATGGCCTTCGCGCCCGGCACCGCGCAGCAGTACAACGGCATGAACACCTTCGTGGCCGGCCTGCTGGTCGAGCAGGTCACCGGGCACGACTACGCGCACGAGGTGCAGCAGCGGATCGTCCGCCCGCTCGGGCTGCACGACACCTCGGTACCGGCCGCGGACGACCCCGCGCTGCGGCACCCGGCCGCCCGTCCCCGGCTCACCGTGCCCGGCCCGGACGGCACCCCGCGGCAGGTGGACGTGACCGAGCAGAGCCCCTGGCCGTGGGCGGAGGGCGGGCTGATCTCCAGCGCCGCCGACCTGGACCGCTTCGTCACCGCGCTGTTCCGGGGCCGCCTGCTGCCGCCCGCCCAGCAGGAGGCGCTGTTCACCGTCCCCGACGTGCCGACCCACCACAGCAGCCACTGCGAGACCGGGCCGGACGCCGGCCGGGCCTGCATGAGCATGGGCCTGGAGCGGACGAAGGTCGGCGGCGTGGAGATCTGGGGCAAGACCGGCTCCCGGCCGGGCTGGACGAACGGCGTGTTCGCCACCCGGGACCTCTCCCGGACGGTGGTCTACTCGCTCAACCCGACCGGCATGGACGGTGCCGAGACCCCGGTCATCATGCAGCTGGCCGGCGCCGTCTTCGGCTGACGGCCGTGGCCCCGGCCGCCGACCCGGCTACGGCTTGATGTTGTGGTTGACCCGGAACAGGTTGCCGGGGTCGTAGGCCCGCTTGACCTCCACCAGCCGGGGATAGCTGGAGCCGTAGTTGTCGGCGGCCCGGTGCTGGTCGTCGTCGGCCATGAAGTTGACGTACCCGCCGGCCTCGGAGTGCGGGGCGACGGCGGCGTAGTAGTCGCGCACCCAGGCGGTGTTGGCGTCGTTCTCGGCCGGGTCGGGCCACATGCCGGCGATCACGGTGGCGAAGGTGGCCTCGCGGTGGGCGAAGGCGGTGTCCCCCGGTGCCATCCGATGGCAGGCCCCGTTGATCGAGTAGATGTGCATCGTGGAGTTCACGGCCGGCACCTTCGGCCCGTGCACCAGGTGGGCGGCGATCGCGTCGTCGGTGAGCTCGGTCGAGAAGACGCCCTTCCAGTAGTGCTGCAGGCCCGGCGGCACCAGCGGGTCGAAGGCGCTGTTGATCGCCGGGTACGGCATCGGGCCGACCATCTCCGCGACCCTCGGCGCGACCTCGCGCATCGGCCGGATCGCCGCCTCGGCCTCCTCCATCGGGCCCGCCCAGCAGGCCACCACGAGGGCGAAGGTGTCGCCGTGCCGGTCCTCCGGGATGAACGGCAGCGGCGGGGCGATCTGGAAGCCGGGGAAGACGCCGAGGTCCTCCGGGGCCTCCTCGATGTATTCGCGGTAGCGCTTCAGGACGGCCTCGGCGTGTTCCAGTTCGAAGAGCATCGGACCGCCGAAGACGTCCTTCACCGGGCTCAGCGCGAACTCGAAGGAGGTGACCGCGCCGAAGTTTCCGCTGCCGCCGCGCAGGGCCCAGAAGAGGTCCGGCTCCTCCTTCTCGTTGACGACCCGCAGCCGGCCGTCGGCCGTCACCACGTCCGCGGACAGCAAGTTGTCGCAGGTGAGCCCCAACTTGCGGGCGAGGTAGCCGATTCCGCCGCCGAGGGTGATGCCGCCGACGCCGGTGGTCGAGATGATGCCGCCGGTGACGGCGAGCCCGAAGGGGTAGGTGGCGGCGTTGAGGTCGCCGAGCGTGGCGCCGCCCTCGACCCGGGCGGTGCGGCGGACGGGGTCGACCCGGACGCCGCGCATGCCCGTGAGGTCGGCGACCACGCCGCCGTCGCAGGTGCCGTACCCGGGGACGCTGTGCGCGCCGCCGCGGACGGCCAGCGGCATCCCGTTGTTCCTGGCGAAGTCGACCGCCGCCATCACGTCGCCGGCGTTGGCGCAGCGCACCACGGCCGCCGGCCTGCGGTCGATCATCGCGTTGTAGACCGTGCGGGCCTCGTCGTAGTCCTCGTCGCCGGGCGCGACCACACTTCCGTGGACTGCGCCCGCCAGTTCCTCGATCGTCTTGCTGCCCATGACAAGAAGCTCCTGACCGTGCCGACCCCCTGGGCCGGACCGGGCACGGAGCGAGGGTCGACGATCCCGGTCGGCCTCCCTCCACGGTACGACTCGCGGGCGTGCCCCACCCGGCGGGCGCAGGCACCCGCAGGCCCGGAGCAAGGCCCGGAGCAAGGCCCGGAGCAAGGTGCGGACGACGGCCGCGGATCGTCAGGGGGAATCGCCCTGCCGCCGAGCGCCGCCGGGCCGGATCGCGCCGGCCCCGGGGAACTGGCCGCCTCGCACCGGGCGGTGACGGGCCGGGAGGTGACGCACCGGGACGGCACCCGGGTGCTGCAGGGGAGGGCGCCCCGGGCGGCCGGGCTCAGCCGACGGTGATCCGCAGCGAGCCGTCCGGCTGCGGGGCGACCGCGACCTGCTCCAGGTCCTCGGCGTGCACGGTGGCGGGGTGCGGCAGGGCGCGCGGGCCGATGCCGACCACGGGCATGCCCGCGGCGAGGGCGGCGGTGATGCCGGCCTCGGAGTCCTCGAAGGCGAGGCAGTCGGCGGGCGCGAAGCCGAGGGCGGCGGCGCCCTTGAGGAAGCCCTCCGGGTCGGGCTTGCTGGCGCCGACCGAGCCGGCGGTGATCATGGTCTGCGGCAGCGGGAGTCCGGCGGCGCCCATCCGGGCACGGGCCAGCGGCTCGTCGGCGGAGGTCACCAGGGCGTGCGGTTGCCCGCGGAGCGCGGCGAGGAAGGCCTCGGCGCCGGGGACGGGGACGACGCCGTAGGTGTCGGCGGTCTCCTCGGCCAGCAGCTGCCGGTTCTCGGCGAGGTTGATCTCCACCGGGCGGTCGGGCAGCAGCACGGCCATGGTCAGGTGGCCCTGGCGCCCGTGCACGACCCGCATGACGGCGTCGCCGTCGAGGCCGTGGCGGGCCGCCCAGCGGCGCCAGCACCGCTCGACCACCGCGTCCGAGTTGACCAGGGTGCCGTCCATGTCGAGCAGCAGGGCGCGGGTGGTGAGCGTCGTGGCAGGCATGCGGGGCGGCTCCTCGGAAACGGGTGTTTGTCTCTCCAGGATACAAAAGTGCCGCCGAAGCGGGCCGGGACGGACGGCCCGGGCCGGATCAGCCGCCCAGCAGGTGCGCGTTGACCTCGCGGGCCGGCCCGGCGAGCTCCGGCAGCTCCACGACCTCCACACCGGCCGCCTCCAGCAGCGCGGTGCCCTGGCAGGCCTGCACGAAGAGGTCCGGCTCGCGCCAGGCGACCACCACCCGCGGCACCCCGGCCGCGACGATCAGCTGGGCGCAGGTGCGCGGCCGCGAGGCGCGCTGCCCGCACGGCTCCAGCGAGCTGTACACGGTGGCCGTGCGCAGCCGCGGGTCGCCGGCCGGCAGCTTGGCGAGCGCGGCCTCCTCGGCGTGGTTCTTCTCGTCCACCTCGCGGCTGTAGCCCTCGGCGAGCACCTCGCCGTCGGCGCCGACGACCACCGCGCCGACCGAGAAGGCCGTCGCGGAGGGCGGGCAGCGGCGCGAGAGCTCCACGGCGCGCGCGAGCCAGTACAGGTCGGTGCCGGGGACGGCGTCGCTGGTCACGGGGCGGACTCCTTCGGGGCGTAGCGGAGCAGGACGACGTCGCCCACCGTACGTGCCTCCAGCAGCCGCATCCGCCGGGCGGGTCCGCCCGGGTAGTCGGCCGGGCCGAGGAAGCGGGGGGCGCCGGGCTGGCCGACCAGCAGCGGGGCGACGGCGAGCTGGAGTTCGTCGGCGAGGCCCTGGGCGAGGAACTGGGTGTGGATGCTGCCCCCGCCCTCGACCATGAGCCGCTGCACGCCGCGGCCGCCCAGGTCGTCGAGGAGGGCGCCGAGCCCGACCTCGGCGCCGAGCGCGACGACCTCGGCGAGCCCGTCGAGCGCGCCGCGCAGTGCGGGGGCGGCGGCGTCGGTGGTGTAGACGGCCTTGGCGCCGCCGGTGTGCCAGAAGTTGAGCGCGGGCGAGAGGCCGCCGCTCGCGGTCAGGGTGACCTTCAGCGGGTACTCCGGGCGGCCGTCAGCGACCCGCCGGGCCCGCCGCCCGGGTGAGTTGACGAGCAGTCGCGGGTTGTCGCGGCGCAGCGTGGTGCCGCCGACGAGCAGTGCGTCGCAGCCGGCCCGGACCTCGTCCACCCGGTCGAAGTCCGCCGGGTTGGAGAGCAGCAGCCGCTCCGGTGACGCGTCGTCGAGGTGGCCGTCGAGTGAGACGGCGGCGCTCAGCAGGACGTACGGGCGGCGGGACACGGGGTCTCCGATCTGTCGGCTACCGCTCCACCGTACGGTCACCGCCCGTACGACCAGGTGACCGGCCATGTCCACGGCATCCTGCGTACGTTCTTCGAGCGGTGCCGTTCGCCGTTCGGCCGGGTGCCGTACGGCCGGAGTTCGGGTACGGCCCCCACCCTGGTCCGGTCCTCGCCCAACCCCGTCGAAGGGCCCACCACCCGTGTCCGGTCACCGTCCGCTCGCGCTCGCCGCGGCCGCGTTCGTGCTCGCCTCCGTCCCCGTCGCCGCCGCCCCCGCCTCCGCGGGCCCTCAGCCGGTCCGCGGCGGCAGCGGCAGCGGCAGCGCGGGCAGGCCGTCGATGCTGGTGCCGACGTACTCCTTGCCCTCGCAGTAGACGCCGAACTCCTCGTCGGTCTTGCGGTCGAAGTACTGGGCGTGCAGCTCCCGGTCGCCGCGGTAGTCCATGAACGGCACGGCGAACCCGCAGGAGTCGCTGACCCGTTCGGCGTGCACCAGCACCACGGCCCGCAGCGCGGAGCCGTCCGCCGCCGGGTCGAAGTGCCCGATCAGCTCGGCGAAGCGCGGGTCGTCGCGGAAGACGGCCTCGCCGCGGCCGTGCACCCGCACCACGGTCGGCGGGCCGTCGAAGGCGCACCACATCAGCGTGATCCGGCCGTTCTCCCGCACGTGGGCCAGGGTCTCGGCGGTGCTGCCGCCGAAGTCCAGGTAGGCCAGGGTGAGTTCGTCCAGGACGGCGAGCGTGCCGGCCCGGCCCTTGGGGGACAGGTTGACGTGCCCGTCGCCGGCCAGCGGAGCGGTGGCGGTGAAGAAGACCGGCTGTCTCTCGATGAAGGCGCGCAGCCGGCCGTCGATGCGTTCGTACGTCTTTCCCATGCTCCGATTGTCGTCACAAGGCCCCTGCGGTGGCCACGCCGACGCTCCATCATCTTGAATAGCGGGACGATATTTCTCGTCAAGCGAGACGGGTCTACGCTCGGCGGCATCGTGAGGAGCCGAGAGGAGCCGAACATGACGAACCGTCGGGCCGCCTACACCCACGGCCACCAGGAGTCCGTACTGCGCTCGCACCGCAGCCGCACCGCCGCGGACTCCGCCGCCTACCTGCTGCCGGAACTCCGCCCCGGGCAGCGGCTGCTGGACGTCGGCTGCGGGCCGGGCACGATCACCGCCGACCTGGCCGAACGGCTCGGCCCCGACGGCCGGACGGTCGCCGTCGACACCTCCGCCGAGGTGCTCGCGCAGGCCGCCGCGCACGCCGCGGAACGGGGGATCGGCACGGTGGTCTTCGAGGTCGCCGACGTGCACCGGCTGCCGTACGCCGACGGCGCGTTCGACGTGGTGCACGCCCACCAGGTGCTCCAGCACGTCGCCGACCCGGTGGCCGCCCTGCGCGAGATGCGCCGGGTCACCGCACCCGGCGGCCTGGTCGCCGTCCGCGACGCCGACTACGCCGCGATGGCCTGGTACCCGGAGCTCCCGGAGCTGGCCGAGTGGTCCGCGCTGTACCGGCGGATCGCCCGGGCCAACGGCGGCGAGCCCGACGCCGGCCGCCGGCTGGCCGCCTGGGCCCGCGCCGCCGGGTTCACCGACTTCACCGCCGGCTCCGGCAGCTGGACCTTCGCCGACCCGGAGCGGCGGCAGTGGTGGGGCGAGACCTGGGCCGAGCGCACCGAGCGGTCCGCCACCGCCGCCACCGCCCTCGCCGAGGGCCTGGCCGACGCCGGCGACCTGGCCCGGATCGCGGCCGGCTGGCGCCGCTGGGCCGCCGACCCGGACGGCTGGTTCGCCGTCCTGCACGGCGAACTGCTCGCCCGCCGCTGAGCGGTGACGGTGGGCGCCGCCGCGGTGGGTGCCCACCGTCTTACCCGCCGTTAACCACTCCTGTACCGGCCGGTAGCAATGGCGGCCTACGGTCGGCGCTCGGGTCCGGCCTGTCCCCCACCGGGCCGGGCCCGTTACGGTGGCGGCATGGACGATCACCGGGTGATGCGGCAGGACGACAACGGCAACCGCTACCTCGTCGCCACCGGGCTCGGCCGGGCCGAGGCCGAGGCGCTCGCCGCCGAGTTCGAGGCCCGCGGCCACAAGCAGCTGTACTGGGTCGAGGCCGTCGAACCCCGCACCCCGCAGCGGACGGACACCCCGCAGCAGGAACGGCCCGAGGTCCGGTACGTGGTCGGCGGCGCCCTGGTGCACCGCGGCCGGGTGCTCGCCGCCCGCCGCAACTCGCCCCCCGAGGTCGCCGGTTACTGGGAGTTCCCCGGCGGCAAGGCCGAACCCGGCGAGACCCAGGAGCAGGCCCTGGAACGCGAACTCGCCGAGGAGCTCGGCATCCGGGCCCGCGCGCTGCGCCCGCTGCCCGGCAGCTGGTCGGTGCGGGCCGGCCTGGAACTGCGGATCTGGGCCGCCGAACTGCTCTCCGGCGAGCCCCGCCCGCTCGCCGACCACTCCGAGCTGCGCTGGCTCGGCCCGGGCGAACTCGACGACGTCGACTGGCTCGCCCACGACCGTGAGGTCCTCCCGCACGTCGCCGCGCTGCTCGCCGAGGACTGAGCCCGCAGCCGGCCGGTCCGGGGCTGAGCCGCCCCCGGACCGGGTACGGGACCGGTGGGGCCGTTTTGCCGCCGATTGCTCCACGCAGCCGAACCGCAGCCGCCGGATCGCGGCCGAATCGGAAAGTCGACCCGCTTGCCGGGATATCAACCCATTGCATGGGGTATGTCACAGTTCGGCAGAATTCATCGGGACCGGCGGGGCGCGGCGGCGCCCCGCCGACCCCTCCCGCACCCGGCCCCGGCCGCGGTGCCCAGCCCACGAGCCGGAGGCGCCGTCGGTGTCGACCACGGGAAACGGCGGGGGAGAGCGGCGGGCCCGTCGCCTCCCCCGGCGCGGATCGCAGCGCACGGCCACCCCCGGCGTGCCCGGCCGTACCACCGGCGCCGCAGCAGGCACCGCCGCCGCCCGCGCCCGGCTGCGCCGCGGCGGCCGCACCCGCCCCGCCGAGCAGGCCCGGCCCGGACCGCAGCCCCGCGACATCCCGCCCAACGCCTCGCCCCGCGGCCGCCCGATCCTGCCGTTCCCCGGCACCCCCGCCGCCGGCGCCAAGGTCGCCGAGCCGGCCCGCGGCAGCCTCTTCGACGTCGTCAAGGTGGCCATCGCGATCCTCGACACCTCCGGCCGGGTGGTGCTCTGGAGCCCCGCCGCCGAGGACATGCTCGGCTGGCCCAGCGAGCTCCTGGTCGGCCGCCGGATCGACCAGCTGATCGACGACCCCGAGCTGATCGGCCAGGCCCGGCTGGCCATCGAGGAGACGCTGCGGATCGGCAGCTGGCACGGCATCACCCGGCTCTCCGACCGGGACGGCGTGAACGTCCCCGTCGAGGTGCGGATCTCACTGCTCGTCGACGGCGACGGCACGCCCTTCCTCCAGGTGGCGCTCGCCGACGCCCGCACCGTCGCCGCCGTCGAACGCGACCTCGCCGTCCGCGACGCGCTCTTCGAGCAGTCCCCGCTCGGCATCGCCGTCCTCGACACCGAGCTGCGCTACACCGCCGTCAACAGCACCCTCGCCGAGATGAACGGCGTCCCGATGGAGGACCACGTCGGCCGCACCACCGGCGAGACCCTCCCCGAGCGGGCCGCCGACGAGATCACCGCCATCCAGCGGCAGGTCCTCGCCACCGGCGAGCCGGTCATCGACGTCACCCTCGCCGCACCGGTCACCGCCCGCTCCGGCTTCCGCTCGATCTCCTACAGCCGGATGACCGACCGGGCCGGCCGGGTGCTCGGCATCTCCGGCACCGTCATGGACGTCACCGAGCGCTACCGGGCCGTCTCCAAGGTCGAGCACGCCCGCCGCCGGCTCTCCCTGCTGAACGAGTTCGGCTCCCGGATCGGCGACCTCCTCGACGCCTCCCGGATCGCCCAGGAGCTCGCCGGCGCCGTGGTGCCCCGGCTCGCCGACTACTCCGCCGTCATCCTGCTGCAGGCCGTCGCGCACGGCGACGACCTGCCCCGGCACGGCCACGACCGCCGCACCTCCCTGCTGCAGCTCGGCACCGCCTCCGTCCAGGACGGCCCGGAGGTCGAGGTGATGCTCCGCCGCGGCGCCCGGATCACCTTCACCGAGGAGTCCACCTTCGGCCGGGTGCTGCGCACCGGCATCCCCGAGCTGCTCAGCGGCAAGGAGGAGTCCGAGGACCTCAGCTACCCCGGCGACCCGAAGGCGCAGGCCGCCCACGAGCTCGGCGTGCACTCCCGGCTGGTCGTCCCGCTGCGCGCCCGCGGCATCGTCATCGGCCTGCTGGTGGTCAGCCGGGCCGGCTACCGGGAGGGCTTCGACCGCGACGACCTGGCCTTCGCCGTCGAACTCGCCGACCGGGCCGGCAGCTCGCTGGACAACGCCCGCCTCTACGCCCGCGAGCGGACCGCCGCCCTCACCCTGCAGCGCACCCTGCTGCCCCAGCAGGTCCCGCAGCCCACCGGCGTCGAGGTCGGCTACCGCTACGTCCCCGGCAGCAGCGGCACCGAGGTCGGCGGCGACTGGTTCGACGTGATCCCGCTGCCCGGCGACCGCACCGCCCTGGTGGTCGGCGACGTCATGGGCCACGGCCTGCGGGCCGCCGCCACCATGGGCCGGCTGCGCACCGCCGTCCGCGTGCTGGCCGCCCTCGACCTGCCGCCGGAGATCCTGCTGCGGCACGTCCACGAGCTGGCCGACGACCTCGCCCAGGGCCCCGACGAGGCGCTCCTCGCCACCTGCGTGTACGCGGTCTTCGATCCCGTCCGGCGGCGGCTGACCGTCACCAAGGCCGGCCACATCCCGCCCGTCCTGGTGGTGCCCAAGGACGGCGACGGCCCCGCCCCGGCCGCCGGCGGCCCGCTGCCCGGCGGTGTCGGCCAGGTCCTCGACCTGCCCTCCGGCGCCCCGCTCGGCGTCGGCGGCGTGCCCTTCGAATCGGTCGAGCTGGACGTGGCCGAGGGCACCCTGCTCGCCCTGTGCACCGACGGCCTGGTGGAGTCCCGGGACAAGGACCTCGACGTCGGCCTCGGCCGGCTGATCAGCGTGCTGGAACAGCCCTACGCCTCCATCGAGCAGGCCTGCGAGGCCGTGCTCGACACCATGGAACAGGGCCGCGAGCCCGACGACGTGGCCCTGCTGCTCGCCCGGCTCAGCCACGGCGAGGCCGGCACCCCGACGGCCGGCTGGACGCTGCCCGCCGAGCCGACCGCCGTCTCCCGGGCCCGCCGCCTCGTCCGCGGCACCCTCGCCGAGTGGGGTGCCGAGCACCTCACCGACACCGCCGAACTGCTGGTCAGCGAGCTGGTCACCAACTCCGTCCGGTACGCCAGCGCACCGATCGGCGTCCGCCTCACCCTCGGCGAGATGCTGCTGGTGGAGATCAGCGACCCGCTGCCCGACCCGCCCCGCGAGCGGCACGCCGCCGAGGCCGACGAGGGCGGCCGCGGCCTGGAGCTCGTCCGCCGCCTCGCGCTGCGCTGGGGCGCCCGGGCCGAGGGCATGGGCAAGGTCGTCTGGTTCGAGCTCTCCCCGGACGACCCCGAGGGCGACTACTCGGAGGAGTAGGACGGTCGCCCGCGGTCGCCGTGCGCGGCGCAGGCGCACCGGTGCGGACGGTGGCGACGGCGTCCGGCAGGCGGACCCATAAAGTCTGACTTTTCCGACTTCGGCGTCCGCTCCGCGCGGTTCCCCCGGCCCCCGGGCGACACCCCCGCGACCGCCGCGCGACCTGCGGGGGAACACGGCGGGACGGCTGTTCCGGCGGGCTGGCGCTGATGATGTGTCATGTGATGAAATGCCCGAATCCGTAGGCGTTTTCGAGACACACGGCAGATCGATCCTGCCAGATCCGTGCACGACGCAGCCATGTCCGACCCGGCTCTTGACCGAACCGCCCGATCCGTGCAGGCCAGGCCGGTTCGAACAGCGACGGCCGGGTAAGGAGCACCGCGCGGGCCTCCCCCGATTCGATGTTGTGATGCTCGGGGGCGTGTGCGCTCGCACCCGGATGATGAATACTCGGTCTTCTCGACATCCGGATGGGCACTGGTTGGAGGGGTCGGTCCGTTGAACAGCATTCCGGCGCCGCAGGCGCCGAGCAGCAGCGGTCATGCCGCCGTGCCCGGACAGCCCGGCGCACCCGACGACGAGGGCGTCTCCCCGCGCGGCGACGCCGGCGGTCGCGGCCCCGGCGAACCCGGCTCGATCTACGGCTACCTGCGGGTCGCCACCTTCGCGATCGGCCCCGACGGCCGGATCAGCCACTGGAGCGGCCGCGCCGCCGAGTTCTTCGGCGTACCCGCCGGCGACGCCCTCGGCGCCGACCCGATCACCACCCTCGTCCCCCGCGAGCACTGGCAGCGCGGCCGCGCCCGCCTCGAACGCGTCCTCGCCGGCGAGGAGTGGACGGGCACCACCCCCTACCGCGACACCGCGGGCGGCGAAGGACTGGCCGAGCTCTACCTGATGCCCGTCGACAGCGGCCCCACCGCCGGCGCCACCTGCCTCGCCGTCGACGTCGGCCGGCTGCGCACCGTCGAGGACGGCCTCGCCGCCTCCGAGGCGGTCTTCGGCCAGACCCCGACCGGCTTCTTCCTCTTCGGCCCCGACCTGCGCCTGCAACGGGTCAACCCGGCCTTCGCCGCCTGCGTCGGCCGCGACCCCGAGGACCTCCCCGGCCTCGCCCCCGCCGAGCTCTTCGCCCCCGGCGAGGCCGAGCGGCTGCAGGTCGCCCTGCGCAAGGTGCTGGCCGGCGGCGAGCCGATCCTCGACCTGCGCTTCGCCGGCGGCGTCCCCGCCGCCGGCACCCGCGACGGCCGCCGCCGCTGGTCCGCCGCCCTGTTCCGGCTGAACGGCCCCGGCGGCGCCCCGCTCGGCGTGGCCGGCCAGGTGCAGGACGTCACCAGCCGGCACGTCGCCGAACGCGAGGCCGCCGGCGTCCGCCGCAGCCTCGCCCTGCTCAACGAGGCCAGCACCCACATCGGGTCCACCCTCGACCTGGAGACCACCGCCAAGGAACTCCTGGACGTGATCGTCCCGCAGTTCTGCGACCTCGCCACCGTCGACCTCTACACCGCGCTCCTCTCCGGCGACTCCGGCCCGCTCTCCGGCGGCCCCGGCCTGCTCGACGGCTCCGGCGAACTGCGCCGCGTCGCCGTCTCCAGCGTCGTCGGCGGCGCCTCCTCGGTGCTCGGAGAGGGCCTGGGCGCCGTCCCGGTCGCCGAGGCCGGCGGCACCCTCTGCTACCCGCCGCGCTCCCCGCACGCCCGCGCCCTGCGCACCGGCCGCAGCGTCGTCCCGCAGCCCGGCCCCGACCCGCTGCTGCGCTCCACCCTGGTCGTCCCGCTGGTCGCCCGCGACCAGGTGCTCGGCCTCGTCCAGCTCTCCCGGGCGATCGGCTCCGAGCCCTTCGACGCGCGGGACGTCGCCATCGCCGAGGAACTCGTCGCCCGCGCCGCCGTCTGCGTCGACAACGCCCGGCTCTACCGGCGCGAGCACGAGCGCGCGCTGATCCTCCAGCGCAGCCTGCTGCCCCCGGGCAACCCGGCGGCCACCGGCCTGGAGATCGCCCGCCGCTACCTGCCCAGCAACAACAACACCGAGGTCGGCGGCGACTGGTTCGACGTGATCCCGCTGCCCGGCAGCCGCACCGCCCTGGTCATCGGCGACGTCATGGGCCGCGGCCTGCGGGCCGCCGTCGCCATGGGCCAGCTGCGCACCGCGGTGCGCACCCTCGCCATGCTCGACCTCGACCCGGCGGAGGTGCTCGGCGCCCTCGACGAGATCGCCCGCGGCCTCGGCGACGACGACCCCGGCGGCACCTCCGGCGAGGGCAGCGTCGAGGTCTACCTCGCGACCTGCGTCTACGCCGTGTACGACGCCGTCACCCAGCGCTGCACCTTCGCCAGCGCCGGCCACCTGCCGCCCGCGCTGCTCAGCCCCGGCGAGCCGGCCCGGATGCTCGACGTGCCGCCCGGCCTGCCGCTCGGCGTCGGCGGCGAGCCCTTCGAGGAGGTCACCATCACGCTGCCCGACGGCGCGGTGCTCGGCCTCTACACCGACGGCCTGGTGGAGTCCCGCAAGCACCAGCTGGACGAGGGCCTGCGGGCCTTCCGGGCCGCGCTCACCCACGGCTCCAAGCACCTGGAGCAGCTCTGCGACGAGGTGCTCGACGAGCTGATCCCGCACCACGGCGAGGACGACATCGCCCTGCTGATGGCCAAGGTCCAGGCCCTGCCGGAGGGCTCGGTCGGCGACTGGAAGCTGCCCGCCGAGCCGACCTCGGTCGGCCGGGCCCGCGAGCGGTCCTGCGACTGGCTGATCAACCGCGGCCTCGACGAGCTGGTCGACACCACCGAGCTGCTGGTCAGCGAGCTGGTCACCAACGCGCTGCGGCACGGCCGCGGCGAGATCCGGCTACGGCTGATGCGGGACCGCACGGTGCTCTGCGAGGTCTGGGACGACGGCTACGCGCAGCCCCGGCAGCGCCGGGCCCAGGAGACCGACGAGGGCGGGCGCGGCCTGCAACTGGTCAGCCTGCTGGCCGAACGCTGGGGCAGCCGCCGCACCCCCAACGGCAAGATCGTCTGGTTCGAACTGGCACTCTGATCCCGAGGGCCTACGCCGCCCGGGTGGATCTGTCCGCCCGGGCGCCGTGTCGTTGCGGGCGGGCGCGGCCGATGGCCTTTCGTTGGGGCATTCCCGGATTCCTCGGGCCGGCCACACCCCGACGGAGGAGCGCATGCGCGCCAGCCGAGCCGCCGACCGGGCCGCCGCCGCGGCCGCCGCCCTCTGTCTGGCCGCCGGCCTCGCCGGCTGCACGGGCGGCTCCCCGGACGGCCCCGCCGCCTCCGACGTCACCGCCGCGGACCGCGCGCACACCCGCGACGGCGGCACCGTGCGCTGGGCGGTCGACGCCGTCCCGGCCACCCTGAACGTCTACCAGCCCGCGGCGGACGCCGACTCCGAGCTGATCGCCCGCGCCCTGCTGCCCGGCCTGTTCCGGCTGGACGACCGCGGCCGCGCCACCCTGGACCCGGACTACCTGGCCGGCGCCGAGTCCACCCCGGCCGGCCGCAGCCCGCAGACCGTCACCTACCGGCTCAACCCCGCCGCGGTGTGGAGCGACGGCTCGCCGCTGTCGGCCGCCGACTTCACCGCCCAGTGGAAGGCGCTGTCCGGCGCCGACCCGGCCTTCCGCAGCGACCGCCCGGCCGGCTACGACGCGATCGCCTCCGTCGAGCAGGGCAGCGGTCCGCACGAGGTGAAGGTGGTCTTCAAGCAGCCGTACGCGGACTGGCGCTCGCTCTTCTCCCCGCTGTACCCGGCGGCCCGGACGGCCACCGCGGACGCCTTCAACCAGCCGCTCGACGGCGGCTTCCGGACCTCGGCCGGGCCGTTCGTGCTGACCGGCTGGGACAAGGGCGCCGGCCGCGCCGTGCTGACCCGCAACCCCCGCTGGTGGGGCGACCCGGCGAAGGCCCAGGAGATCGACTTCCTGGCCGTCCCCGCCGCCGGCCGCCTGGACGCGCTGGCCAAGGACGAGCTCGACATCGCCGCCGTCACCGCCTCCGTCGACCGGGCCGTCCCGGAGGGCACCACGGCCGCCGCGCCGCCGGACGCCGCCGCCATGGTCGAGGCCTCCGCGCACGCCCTGCACCGGGCCGAGACGCTGCCCGGCCTCACCCTGCACCGGGCGCCGGCCGCGGCCTTCACCCAGCTCACCCTGAACACCGCCCGCGGTCCGCTGGCCGACACCACCGTCCGGCAGGCCGTCGCGCGCGCCGTCGACCGGCAGAAGACCGCCACCGCCGCGCTCGGCCCGCTCGGCCTCGGCGCCGTCCCGCTCGGCAACCACCTGCTGGTGGCCGGGCAGGACGGCTACCACGACAACAGCGGGGCGCTCGGCACGGCCGCCGCCGGTACCCTGCTCGACCGGGCGGGCTGGGCCTCCTCGGACGGCACCCGCAGCAAGGACGGCAAGAAGCTCGCGCTGACCCTGCTCATCCCGGACGGCTCCACCACCGCCCGCCGCACCGCCGACGCGTTGACCGCCGACCTCGCCGCGGCCGGGATCGCGGTCGCCGCCGAGCCCGTCCCGGTGGACACCTTCGTCACCGACCACCTCGCCAAGGGCGACTTCGACCTCGCGCTGTTCTCCTGGCCGGCCAGCGCCTACCCCTCCGACACCCGGCCGCTGTACGCCAAGCCGCGGCCCGGCCCGGACGGTCTGCCGGTGGTCGGCCGCAACTACGGCCGCGGCGGCACCGCGGAGATCGACCGGCTGCTGGACCGCGCCGCCGGCGAACTCGACCCGGCCGCCCGGCAGGGCCTGCTCCAGCAGGCCGACGCCCGGCTGTGGCAGCTCGCCGACGTCGTCCCGCTCTACCGCCGCCCCGACCTGGTGGCCGTCCGCAACGGGGTGGCCGGCGCCGGCGCGTACGGCTTCACCACCCCGCGGTACCAGGACGTCGGCTTCCGGCAGGAGTGACCGGCGCGGGGCATCGGACGGGTACGGCCGGTCCCGCGGCGCGATGTGATCTTGCACCCGGTGCCACCGGCCGTTTCGGCCCTTGACACGAATCCCCGTACCATAGGAGGAGCCGTGGCATGGTGTGCCCGGCGGGTGGACCGGTAGTAGCAGGCGGGAACGGGCGGCCGCGATCGACAGGGATCGCAAGTCGGCGTCACGCAGCCGGGCGCCGAAACCCACGAACCGGGAGATTCCGCTCCGCATGCCCACGCGCAACGACATCCGTAACGTCGCCATCGTCGCCCACGTCGACCACGGCAAGACCACGCTGGTCGACGCCATGCTGAAGCAGGCCGGCGCCTTCGCCGCCCACCAGCAGCTCGACGACCGCATGATGGACTCCAACGACCTGGAGCGCGAGAAGGGCATCACCATTCTCGCGAAGAACACCGCGGTCAAGTACCACCCCAAGGACGGTGGCGCGCCGATCACCATCAACATCATCGACACCCCGGGCCACGCCGACTTCGGCGGCGAGGTCGAGCGCGGTCTGTCGATGGTGGACGCGGTCGTCCTGCTGGTCGACGCCTCCGAGGGCCCGCTGCCGCAGACCCGCTTCGTGCTCCGCAAGGCGCTCACCGCGCGGCTGCCCGTCATCCTCTGCATCAACAAGACCGACCGTCCGGACGCCCGGATCGACGAGGTCATCAACGAGACCTACGACCTGTTCCTGGACCTGGACGCGGACGAGGACCAGATCGAGTTCCCGATCGTCTACGCCTGCGCCCGTGACGGCGTCGCCTCGCTGACCAAGCCGGAGAACGGCACCGTCCCGGCCGACTCCACCAGCCTGGAGCCGTTCTTCTCCACCATCCTGGAGCACGTCCCGGCGCCGGTCTACGACGACGCCGCCCCGCTGCAGGCGCACGTCACCAACCTGGACGCCGACAACTTCCTCGGCCGCATCGCGCTGCTCCGCGTCGAGCAGGGCGAGCTGCGCAAGGGCCAGACGGTGGCCTGGATCAAGCGCGACGGCTCGATCCAGAACGTCCGCATCTCCGAGCTGCTGATGACCGAGGCGCTCACCCGCAAGCCGGCCGAGGTGGCGGGCCCGGGCGACATCTGCGCCGTCGCCGGCATCTCCGACATCATGATCGGCGAGACCCTGGCCGACACCGAGAACCCGATCGCCCTGCCGCTGATCACGGTGGACGAGCCGGCCATCTCGATGACCATCGGCACCAACACCTCGCCGCTGGTCGGCAAGGGCGGCTCCGGCAAGGGCGCGGACGCCAAGTCCGGCGCCAAGGTCGACCGCAAGGTCACCGCCCGCCAGGTGAAGGACCGCCTGGACCGCGAGCTCATCGGCAACGTGTCGCTGCGCGTGCTGGACACCGAGCGCCCGGACGCCTGGGAGGTGCAGGGCCGTGGTGAGCTGGCGCTGGCCATCCTGATCGAGACCATGCGCCGCGAGGGCTTCGAGCTGACCGTCGGCAAGCCGCAGGTGGTCACCCGCGAGGTCAACGGCAAGACCCACGAGCCGGTCGAGCGCCTCACCGTGGACGTGCCCGAGGAGCACATGGGTGCCGTCACCCAGCTCATGGGCATCCGCAAGGGCCGGATGGACAACATGTCCAACCACGGCTCGGGCTGGGTCCGCATGGAGTTCGTGGTGCCGTCCCGCGGCCTGATCGGCTTCCGGACGGAGTTCCTCACCAACACCCGCGGCACCGGCATCGCGCACTCGATCCACGAGGGCTACGAGCCGTGGTTCGGCGCCCTGACGACCCGCAACAACGGCTCCCTGGTCGCCGACCGGGCCGGTGTGGTCACCGCCTTCGCGATGACCAACCTGCAGGAGCGCGGCGTGCTGTTCACCGACCCCGGCACCGAGGTGTACGAGGGCATGATCGTCGGCGAGAACTCGCGCTCCGACGACATGGACGTGAACATCACCAAGGAGAAGAAGCTCACCAACATGCGGTCCTCGACCGCCGACGTGACCGAGTCGATCGTCCCGCCGCGCAAGCTCTCGCTGGAGCAGTCGCTGGAGTTCTGCCGCGAGGACGAGTGCATCGAGGTGACCCCGGAGACCGTGCGCATCCGCAAGGTCGTCCTGGACCAGAAGGAGCGCGGCCGCACCGCCTCGCGCGCCAAGAAGGGCTGACGCCCGCAGTACGCCTCGGCACGGCATCGGACGGCCGGGGTGTCCGGTATCCGGAGCACCGTCGATGTCCGGTAATCGTGCGTGAC
>NZ_BAAALD010000051.1:0-4099 GCF_039528095.1 Kitasatospora arboriphila | reverse complement strand
ACGGCCGGGGTGTCCGGTATCCGGAGCACCGTCGATGTCCGGTAATCGTGCGTGACCGACCGTCATGCGCGACGACTGTCCGTTTAATGCCGGTTGGGTATGCCCTCAATGTCCAATTTGTGAAACCAATTCGTCGCGCATGTGACCAAATTGAGATCCGTAATGGTCAGTTCCGCATCTCGCGGTGTCCGATAGTGGGACAGTCGAGCTCGGGTCACGGGTCACGCGCAGGGGTGCGCGCCGAACCTCGGGCGAGGAGGCACCTCATGACCGGGGCGAAGACTCCGGCCATCCCCCCTGTGGTGCCTCCGCGTTGAAACCACCTCAGGAGGCATCTCCCCATGCGCGGAGCAACCCCGGCCAAGTGGATCGTGGCCGCCACCGCTGTCGCCCTCGCCGCGACCGCCTGCAGCACGTCCGGCACGAGCGGCGACAAGGCCACCGCCAAGGACGGCGGCTCGATCGCCGTCCAGCTCGGCGAGCCGCAGCACGGCCTGGTCCCGACCAACACCGCCGAGTCCGAGGGCGCCGAGGTGCTGAACGCCCTCTTCGCCGGCCTGGTCGACTACGACGTCAAGACCAGCGAGCCCAAGCTCCGCGTCGCCGAGTCCATCGAGTCCCCCGACAGCAAGGTCTGGACGATCAAGCTGAAGGACGGCTACACCTTCCACAACGGCGAGAAGGTCACCGCCCAGTCCTTCGTCGACGCCTGGAACTACGGCGCCAACCAGGACAACGCGCAGGAGGGCCTGCCCTTCTTCGCCAAGATCGAGGGCTCCGAGGAGCTCGCCCCGGGCAAGGACAAGAAGCCCACCGCCAAGGAGCTCAAGGGCCTGAAGGTCGTCGACGACAAGACCTTCACCGTCTCCCTGACCGCGCCGTTCTCCCAGTTCAAGACCATGCTGGGCTACACCGCGTTCTACCCGCTGCCCAAGGCGTTCTTCACCGACCCCAAGGCCTTCGGCGAGAAGCCGGTCGGCAACGGCCCGTTCCAGATGGACGGTTCCTGGGAGCACAACAAGCAGATCAAGGTGAAGCGCTACGACGCCTTCCCGGCCGCGGACGGCAAGGCCAAGCTCCAGGGCGTCACCTTCAAGATCTACGACAGCCTGGACACCGCGTACAACGACCTGCGCACCGACGCGATCCAGATCACCGACAAGCTGCCCACCTCGGCGATGTCCACGGTGAAGTCGGAGTTCGGCGACCGCTACATCTACAAGCCGGAGTCCGGCGTCGGCTACATCGGCTTCCCGATCGCCACCAACCCGGCCACCTACGGCAAGCCGGAGATCCGCAAGGCGATCTCGATGGCCATCGACCGCGAGGCCATCAGCAAGACCATCTTCAACGGCAGCCGCGTCCCCGCCGACGACTTCATCAGCCCGCTGGTGGCCGGCTACCGCAAGGGCGCCCTGGGCGAGGCCGGCACCTACAACCCGGCCAAGGCCAAGGAGCTCTTCACCCAGGCCGGCGGTGTCCCGAACAACACCATCGAGCTGGGCTACAACGCCGACGGCGGCCACAAGGAGTGGATCGAGGCCGTCGCCAACCAGCTGAAGAAGAACCTCGGCGTCGAGGTCACCGCCAAGCCGTTCGAGAAGTTCGGCAAGATGCTGGACGCGCTCGGCGAGAAGCAGTACTCCGGCGCCTTCCGCATGGGCTGGTCGATGGACTACCCGTCCGCCGAGAACTACCTGCGCCCGATCTTCTCCAAGGTCGCCATCGACCAGGGCTCGAACTACGGCGGTTACGTCAACGACAAGTTCGAGAGCCTGCTCTCCCAGGCCGACCAGGCGAAGACCCAGGAGGAGGGCCTGAAGCTGTACCAGCAGGCCGACGACGTCCTCGTCCAGGACCTGCCGTACATCCCGGTGTACACCAACATGTCCTCCGCCGCGTACACCAAGTCCGTGAAGAACGTCGACACCGACGCCTTCGGCCGCATGGACCTGGCCAACGTCGAGCTCGCCGGCTGACCCGGTAGCAGACGACCGGGGGCGGGCGGCCGGGTCCTCGGACCCGGCCGGCCGCCTCCTTCCTTGCCCGAAAGTGTGGAGGTCTGATGGGCCGCTATGTCATCCGCCGACTGATACAGGCGATCCCTGTACTGCTCGGTGCGACGCTTCTGATCTACTACCTGGTGAACGCGCTGCCCGGCGACCCGGTGCAGGCGCTCTCCGGCGAGAAGCGCCCCGACCCGCTGGTCGCCGCGCTGATCCGCGAGAAGTACCACCTCAACGACCCGTTCCTGGTGCAGTACTGGCACTACATCAGCGGGGTCTTCACCGGCAACCTCGGTGAGGACATGCGAGGTCGCGCGGTCATCGACATGATCAGCGAGGCGCTCCCGTACACCGTCAACCTGGCCCTGGTCGCCTTCGCGATCGAGGCCGTGATCGGTGTGTCCGCGGGTGTGCTGGCGGCCCTGCGCCGGGGCAAGTTCCTCGACCAGCTGGTGCTGATCTCCACCCTCCTGGTCATCTCCGTCCCGGTGTTCGTGCTCGGCTCCGCGCTCCAGCTGCTGCTCGGCGTCAAGCTCCGCAACGACTACGGCATCGACTTCTTCCCGGTCTCCTTCCGGGAGGAGGACGGCCTGCGCGCCTACCTGCTGCCGGCCCTGGTGCTCGCCTCCACCTCGCTGGCGTACGTCGCCCGGCTGACCCGCACCAGCCTGATGGAGACCATGCGCGCCGACTACGTGCGCACCGCCGTCGCCAAGGGCCTCAGCCGCCGCCGGGTCATCGGCCGGCACGCGCTGCGCAACGCCCTGATCCCGATCGTCACCTTCCTCGGCGCCGACCTCGGCGCGCTCATGGGCGGTGCGGTCATCACCGAGAAGCTCTTCAACATCCACGGTGTGGGCGGCCTGCTCGCGCAGTCCATCTACAACAAGCAGGGCGTGGTCATCGTCGGTGTGGTGACCCTGCTGGTGCTGGTCTACCTGGTCGCCAACCTGCTCGTGGACCTGCTGTACGCCGTGCTCGACCCGAGGATCCGCTATGAGTGACACGATCGTCGTCGACCCCGAGGCCCCGAGCGGCAGCGCCGCCGCGGCCGGCGGGCAGGAGCCGAAGCAGAAGCCGGAGCGCGTCGCCAGCCTGTGGAGCGACGCCCTGCGCGACCTGCGCCGCAACCCGGTCTTCGTGATCGGCGCGACCCTGGTGCTCCTGCTGCTCGTCGTCTCGGCCGTCCCGCAGCTGTTCACCAGCGGCAGCCCGTTCGCCAACGACGCCTGCGACCTCGCGGACTCGCTGAAGCGCCCCAGCGCCGAACACTGGTTCGGCTTCGACGTGCAGGGCTGCGACGTCTACACCCGCACGGTGTGGTCGGCCCGCAACTCCATCGTGGTCGGCGTGCTGACCACCACCCTGGTGACTCTCGTCGGCTGCCTGCTCGGCCTGCTGGCCGGCTGGGTCGGCGGTGTGCTCGACAGCGTGCTGTCCCGCTTCACCGAGATCTTCTTCGCCGTCCCGTCGCTGCTCGGCGGCATGCTGATCATGTCGTTCTGGGGCTCCGGCAACGTGCTGTCGGTGTCGATGGTGCTGGCCGCCCTCGGCTGGCCGCAGATCTTCCGGATCATGCGCGCCTCGGTGATCGCCAACAAGCACAACGACTACGTGGTGGCCGCCAAGGCGCTCGGCGCGGGCAACCTGCGGATCACCTTCCGGCACATCATGCCGAACGCCGTCGCCCCGGTCATCGTGGTCTCCGCGATCAGCCTGGGCGTGTACATCGGCGCCGAGGCCGCGCTCTCCTACCTCGGCATCGGTGTGCAGCCGCCGCAGATCTCCTGGGGCCTGATGATCAGCGACGCCTCGAACCGCTTCCTGGAGGCGCCGCACGTGCTGCTCTTCCCGGCCGCGGCGCTGAGCGTCACGGTGCTGGCCTTCATCATGGTCGGCGACGCGGTCCGCGACGCCCTCGACCCGAAGCTGCGCTGAGAGAAGGGGTGACGATCGGATGACCACCGCCATCGAGACCAAGAAGACCGACCGGCTCGCCGTGGGCACGCCGCTGCTGGAGGTCCGCGACCTCCACGTGGAGTTCCGCACCCGCGACGGCGTCGCCAAGGCCGTCAACGGCGTGAACTACTCCG
>NZ_BAAALD010000050.1:12939-58552 GCF_039528095.1 Kitasatospora arboriphila | reverse complement strand
ACATCGCCTACTCCGGCCGTCTGGTGCTGCAGTTGAAGGCCGACGACAAGGGCGGCACGGCGGAGGCGGTCCGCCGGACGGCCACGGACACCGGCGGCTACGTCGGCAGCGAGTCGCTCTCCGACAGCGGCGGCGCGGAGGCCGGGCGGCTGGTGCTGCGGGTGCCCTCGGCCCGCTACCAGCAGGCGATGGACCGGCTGGCCGGCCTCGGCACGGTGGCCTCCCGCAGCAGCGACGCGGACGACCTCACCGAGCAGGTGGTGGACACCGAGAGCCGGCTGAAGACCCAGCAGGCGTCGGTGGACCGGGTGCGGGCACTGCTCGCGGACGCGAAGTCGCTCTCCGAGGTGGTGTCGCTGGAGAGCGAGCTGACCCGCCGGGAGGCGGACCTGGAGTCGCTGAAGCAGCGCCTGCAGGAGCTGGGTTCACAGACCTCGCTCTCCACGATCACGGTCGAGCTGCGCCGGGCCGCCGATGTGCCGGCGGCGGAGGAGAAGCCGGAGCGGGGGCTGTGGTCGGCGGTCGGGCACGCGTTCGCGGGCGGCTGGCACGCCCTGCTGCTGCTGGTGCGCGGGCTGCTGGTGGCGCTGGCCGCGCTGGCGCCGTTCCTGGCGGTGCTGGCCCCGGCGGCCTGGCTGCTGCGGCGCGGTCTGAAGCGGCGGGCGGCGTCCCGGCCCGCGCGTCCGGCGCCGCCGGTGCCGGTCTGGGGAGTGCCGCGGCAGGCCGGTGCGCCCGTCCAGGTGCCCGCGCAGCCGCAGGCCCCGGCGGCGGCCGAGCCGAAGCCGTCGGCCGAGCCGAAGCAGGCGGACGGGGAGTGACGGGGCGGCGGGGCCGGGAGACCGGCCCCGCCCGTCCGGTCAGCGGGCGCTGGCCTCGTGCACGAAGGCGACCAGGCGGGTCAGCGCGTCCGGGTCCATGGTCGGCATGACGCCGTGTCCGAGGTTGAAGATGTGGCCGCTGTCGCCGAGCGCGGCGGCGGCGTGCAGCACCTCGCGGGCCTTGGTCTCGACGACGTGGGTGGGGGCGTAGAGCACGGCCGGGTCGAGGTTGCCCTGCAGGCCCTTGTCCGGGCCGACCCGGTCGGCGGCGACGTTCAGCGGCACCCGCCAGTCGACGCCGACCACGTCCGCGCCGGCCTGGCCCATCAGTCCGAGCAGTTCGCCGGTGCCGACGCCGAAGTGGATCCGCGGCACGCCGTAGTCGGCGACCGCCTCGAAGACCTTGGTGCTGGCGGGCATCACCGAGCGGCGGTAGTCGTCCGGGGCGAGCGCGCCGACCCAGGAGTCGAAGAGTTGCACGGCGGAGGCGCCGGCCTCGATCTGGATCTTCAGGAAGGCGGAGGTGATCGCGGCCAGCCGGTCGACCAGGCCCGCCCAGAGCTCGGGCGCGCCGTACATCATGGCCTTGGTCTTCTCGTGGCTCTTCGACGGGCCGCCCTCGACCAGGTAGCTGGCCAGCGTGAAGGGGGCACCGGCGAAGCCGATCAGCGGGGTGGTGCCGAGCTCGTCGACGAGCAGGCCGACGGCCTCGGTGATGTAGGGCATGTCGTCCGGCTCCAGCGGGCGCAGCCGCTGCAGGTCCTCGACCGTGCGGATCGGGTCGGCGATCACCGGGCCGACGCCGGGCTTGATGTCCACGTCGATGCCGACGGCCTTGAGCGGCACCACGATGTCGCTGAAGAAGATCGCCGCGTCCACCCCGTGCCGGCGGACCGGCTGCAGCGTGATCTCCTTGACCAGCTCGGGCCGCATGCAGGAGTCGAGCATCGGGATGCCCTCGCGCACCTTCAGGTACTCCGGCAGCGAGCGGCCGGCCTGCCGCATGAACCAGACGGGGGTGTGCGGCACCGGCTCGCGGCGGGCGGCGCGCAGGAAGACGGAGTCGTACGCGGCGCCGCGGCGCACGGTGGACTGCGGGTCGGTCTGGGCTGCGGGGCTCGCCGCGGGTGTCTCGCTCACGGGTCAAATCTTCGCACGCGCCGTGCGCGCGGCGGCCCCGGGCGCCTCGTAGGTTCGTCCGAGATGTCCGACCTGTGGCGCTACGGCGCGCCGCACCGCGGGAAGTTGCTCGGATTGGGGCCGCGGGCGACCTAGGCTTCCCTCCATGGCAGCGGTCGGCGGACACCCCGCACAAGGTGGCGGAACGGACAAGGAGGCGGCGCCGATCGAGTTCCGCCGTGCGGTCGAGGCGCTCGCGGGCGCCCGGCTCCGGCCCGAGGTGCAGCTCTCCCCCGCGCCGGCGCCCCGACGGCTGGCACCGTTCGCGTGGGCGGTGACCGCCACGGTCGAGGTGGACGGCGACGAGCTCGCGGACGGCCGACTGGTGCTGCTGCACGACCCCGCCGGGCAGTCCGCCTGGAACGGCGACTTCCGGGTCGTCACCATGACCCGTGCCGAGCTGGAGCCGGAGATCGCCGGCGACCCGATGCTCGGCGAGGTCGGCTGGGCCTGGCTGATGGACGCGCTGCAGGCGCACGGCGCCGGCTACGGGGAGCCCGGCGGCACGGTGACCCGCTGCGCCTCGCACTACTTCGGCGCGCTGGCCGAACGCCCTGCGTCGACCGAGATCGAGGTGCGGGCGTCCTGGACGCCGGCCGACAAGCGGTTCGAGCGCCACCTGGCCGCCTGGGGCGACCTGCTGTGCATCTGCGCCGGCCTGCCGCCGACCGCGGGGGCGCCGATGCCGCTGCCGGACGCCCCGTCACTCGGCGGCGTGGTGCCGATGCCCGCCCGGCGCCGGCCGCGCCCGCACTGAGCCCCGCGCCGGGCCCTGCACCAAGCCGAGCCCCGCCGGGCCCGCCCGCCCCGGGCCGCTGCCCTTCCGGGGGACGCCCCGGACGGTCCGGCGCAGTGCCACTCCCAGGGCTGATGGAGTGTGACTTCCGTCCCGGTCTATGTCAATTACCCGGCTGAAATTGATCATTTCGATCCGGTTGCGATCGAATCCGTACGATTCCAGGGCATGTCGTATCAGTCACCTGCGCGATTTGTCCGTATTGTTACTCACTAGATCGTGATCTTTCGCTAAAGCCGGGCACGGATGATGCCGAAGGTGTCAGTGACCCTTTCCGAACGCGGAACACTCCGACCGCCCCCATCGGGGTTCCGTCCGCCACTCCCCACAGGAGGCCTGGTGTCGGTCCTTCTCGAGCACCCCGCAAACGTGGTCGCGTACCGTCCGACGAAGCCCACCGCCATGGTGGTCATCGCCGACCCGCGCGTCCGAAACACCGTCACCCGGCACCTGTGGGCCCTGGGTGTGCGCGACGTGATCGAGGTCTCCTCGATCGCCGAGGCACGCCCGCGGGTCGCCACCCCGCGCGACATCTGCATCGCCGACGTGCACCTCCCGGACGGCTCCGGGCTGACCATCCTGGCCGAGACCCGCGCCGCGGGCTGGCCCAACGGCCTCGCGCTCTCCGCGGCCGACGACATCGGGGCCGTGCGCTCCGCGCTCGCCGGCGGCGTCAAGGGCTACGTGGTCACCGGCACCCGCACCAACCTCGCCATGCCCGGCCGGCCCGGCCTGCCGCTCGGCGCCGCCCACCTGGCGGGCCGGATGCGCCGTCCCGGCATGCCGGGAGTCCCCGGCGCCCCCGGAGCGGCGGGCACGCCCGGAACCCCCGGTGCGCCGGGCGCCCCCGGTGCGCAGCCCACCGCGTACCGGGAGCTGTCGGGCCGCGAGGTCGAGGTGCTGAGGCTGGTGGCGGAGGGCCAGTCCAACAAGGCGATCGGCGTGGCGATGGGCCTGTCCGCACTGACCGTCAAGAGCCACCTCGCGCGGATCGCCCGCAAGCTGGGCACCGGCGACCGGGCCGGCATGGTCGCGGTCGCGCTGCGCACCGGCATCATCCACTGACGACCGGACCGGCCCGGCCCCCGCGCGGGCCGGCTCCGGCGCAACCGTCCGGCGGGGGCCCGGAGGAACGTTTCCTCCGGGCCTCCGCCCGGTCCGAGACCGGTGATCGGCCGATCCGGACCAGGTCGGCTCACCCGTCCGGGGACTGATGGCCGACCGGCTACGGGCCGGGGGCATATGTCCGAACGCAGTCTGACCAGTCCGACAACACTCCCGGCCCCGTACGCCGTCGTACCCTTGGGGGGTGACCGACGCCGTAGCAGCCATCCCAGAAGAGACAGCCCCGGTCCCGCTCCTCGAACCGCGGGAGGGGCTGCCACCCGTCGTCGCCGACGAGCAGGCGCTCGCCGCCGCGGTAGCGGCCTTCGCCGCCGGGCGGGGCCCGGTCGCCGTCGACGCCGAGCGAGCCTCCGGCTACCGCTACGGCCAGCGGGCCTACCTCATCCAGCTCCGCCGGGCCGGCGCGGGCACCGCGCTGATCGACCCGATCGCCTGCCCGGACCTGCACGCCCTCGGCACGGCCCTCGCCGACGCCGAATGGGTGGTGCACGCCGCCACCCAGGACCTGCCCTGCCTCGGCGAGGTCGGCATGCGCCCGCGGACGCTGTTCGACACCGAGCTGGCCGGGCGGCTCGCCGGCTTCCCCCGGGTGGGCCTCGGCCCGATGACCGAGAACGTCCTCGGCCTCTCCCTGGCCAAGGAGCACTCGGCCGTCGACTGGTCCACCCGCCCGCTGCCCGAGCCCTGGCTGCGCTACGCCGCTCTGGACGTCGAGGTGCTGGTCGAGCTGCGCGACGCACTCGAGCAGGAGCTGGACGCCCAGGGCAAGCTCGACTGGGCGCTGCAGGAGTTCGCGGCGCTCGCCGCGGCACCGCTGCCCAGCCCTCGGGTCGACCCCTGGCGGCGCACCTCCCAGCTGCACAAGGTCCGGCGGCGCCGCCAGCTCGCCGCCGTCCGCGAGCTCTGGCAGACCCGCGACCGGATGGCCCGCGAGCGGGACGTCTCCCCCGGCCGGGTGCTGCCCGACGCCGCCATCGTCAACGCCGCCCTCGCCATGCCCACCAACGCCGCCGGCCTGGTCGCCGTCCAGGGCTTCGGCCCCCGGGTGAACCGCCGCCAGGTCGAGCAGTGGCTCGCCGCGCTGCAGCGGGCCCGCGAACTGCCCGAGTCGCAGCTGCCGGCCGCCACGGCACCGCACGACGGACCGCCGCCGCCGCGGGCGTGGGCCGAGAAGGACCCGGTGGCGGCGGCACGGCTCAGTGCGGCGCGGGCCGCGGTGACGGCGATGGCCGAGGAGAAGCACCTGCCGGCGGAGAACCTGATCACGCCGGACCTCGTGCGGCGGGTCTGCTGGGAGCCTCCGGCGGTGTCCGACGCCGACAACATCGCCGCCTCGCTGCGCCGGCTCGGCGCCCGCCAGTGGCAGACCGACCTGGTCGCCCCGGCCCTCGCGACCGCCTTCGACCAGGCCGCGAGCTAGGGCGCAGCCCGGAATCCCGGGACGACCCATCAGGGGCGCGGGGGACTGCGCGAGACGGGAGAGGACCACCCGCAGCCGGGTGACCCCGGACGGTGCAACCGACCGTCCGGAGCCACAGGTCGGGCGAGCGCCTTCCGTCCCGCGCAGTTCCCCGCGCCCCTGTTCCCGCTTCGCCGCACGTGGACCCGCGCCGCCGTTCCCGCTTGTCCCGGCGTGTGTGCTGGGGGACACACCCCGTCCGGTGGGTGTGGCCCCTGGGCAAGTTAGTTACCGACGGGTAGCATGGCTCTGAAGCAGCGCCGCTCCACCCGTGAGCCGTGCGGACTGCGCTTAACGTCATGTCCCCTGGGAGGAGAGCCCCCGTGCCTCGTACCGCGAGGGACGTCGTCTTCGTCGACGGCGTCCGCACCCCGTTCGGCAAGGCAGGCCCGAAGGGCATCTACCACGAGACCCGCGCGGACGACCTGGTCGTCAAGTGCATCCGTGAGCTGGTGCGCCGCAACCCGAACCTGCCCGTCGAGCGCATCGACGAGGTCGCCGTCGCCGCGACCACGCAGATCGGCGACCAGGGCCTGACCATCGGCCGCACCGCGGGCCTGCTCGCCGGTCTGCCGCAGTCCGTCCCGGGCTACGCGATCGACCGCATGTGCGCCGGTGCGATGACCGCCGTCACCACCACCGCGGGCGGCATCGCCTTCGGCGCGTACGACATCGCCGTCGCCGGCGGCGTCGAGCACATGGGCCGTCACCCGATGGGCGAGGGCGTGGACCCGAACCCGCGCTTCGTGTCGGAGAAGCTGGTCGACGAGTCCGCCCTGTTCATGGGCATGACCGCGGAGAACCTGCACGACCGCCTGCCGCACATCACCAAGGAGCGCTGCGACGCCTACGCCGTGCGCTCCCAGGAGAAGGCCGCCAAGGCGTACGCCAACGGCGACATCCAGCCGGACCTGGTGCCGATCGCGATCCGCAACACCAACCCCGAGGTCGGCGAGACCGGCTGGGGCCTGGCGACGACGGACGAGCCGATGCGCCCCGGCACCACCATGGAGTCGCTGGCGAACCTCAAGACCCCGTTCCGCCCGCACGGCAACATCACCGCGGGCAACGCGGCCGGCCTGAACGACGGCGCCACCGCCTCGCTGCTGGCCGCCGAGGACGTCGCCGAGGAGCTCGGCCTGCCGATCAAGATGCGCCTGGTCTCCTTCGCCTACGCCGGCGTGGAGCCCGAGGTCATGGGCATCGGCCCCGTCCCGGCGACGCAGAAGGCACTGGCCAAGGCCGGTCTGACCATCGACGACATCGGCGCCTTCGAGATCAACGAGGCCTTCGCCGTCCAGGTCCTCTCGCTGCTCGACCACTACGGCATCGCCGACGACGACGAGCGCGTCAACCCGTACGGCGGCGCGATCGCCTACGGCCACCCGCTGGCCTCCACCGGCGTCCGCCTGATGACCCAGCTGGCGCGCCGCTTCGAGCAGCGCCCCGACATCCGCTACGGCCTGACCACCATGTGCATCGGCTTCGGCATGGGCGGCACGGTCATCTGGGAGAACCCGCACTTCGAGGGGAACAAGTGACCGTGAGCACCACCGAGCTGCTGAAGCGCGCCGCCGAGCTGTTCCCCGGCGAGGTCGTCACCACCGCGCACGTGCGTCACCTGGACCTGCCCAAGCAGGCCGGCAAGCTGGCGCTGATCACCCTGGACAACGGCTTCGACCACACCAAGCCGACCACCTTCGGCCCGGGCTCGCTCGCGAAGCTCTCCGAGGCGCTGGACCAGGTCGAGGCCGAGGCCGCCGAGGGCGGGATCGCCGCCGTGGCGATCACCGGCAAGCCGTTCATCTTCGCGGTCGGCGCCGACCTCAAGGGTGTCGAGGTGCTCAAGGAGCACGGCGACGCGCTGGCCATCGGCAAGGGCGGCCACGACGTCTTCAAGCGGATCGCCGCGCTGCCCGTCCCCTCCTTCGCCTACTACAACGGCGCGGCGATGGGCGGCGGCGTCGAGGTCGGCCTGCACTGCACCTACCGCACCGTGAGCTCCGGCATCCCGGCGTTCTCGCTGCCGGAGGTCTTCCTGGGCCTCGTCCCGGGCTGGGGCGGCTGCACGATCCTGCCGAACCTGATCGGCCCGGCGAAGGCCGTCAAGGTCATCGTCGAGAACTCGATGAGCCAGAACAAGCAGCTCAAGGGCAAGGAGGTGTTCGAGCTCGGCATCGCGGACGCGATCTTCGAGCCGGCCGACTTCCTGGAGCAGTCGCTGCACTGGACGGCCTCCGTGCTCACCGGCGAGACCGCCGTCGAGCGCGAGGAGATCGACCGCGGCAAGGCCTGGGACGACGCCGTCGCCTGGGGACGCCTGGTCGCCGACGCCAAGGTGCACGGCGCCGCGCCGGCCGCCTACAAGGCGCTCGACATCATCCAGCAGGTCAAGGACCAGGACCTGCAGGCCGGCTTCGACGCCGAGGACGTGGCGCTGGCCGACCTGATCATGGGCGGCGAGCTGCGCAGCGGCATCTACGCCTTCAACCTGGTGCAGCGCCGTGCCAAGCGCCCCTTCGGTGCGCCGGACAAGTCGCTGGCCCGCCCGGTCAACAAGGTCGGCGTCGTCGGCGCGGGCCTGATGGCCTCGCAGCTGGCGCTGCTGTTCGCCCGCCGCCTGGAGGTGCCGGTCGTGCTGACCGACATCGACCAGGAGCGCATCGACAAGGGCGTGGGCTACGTCCACGCCGAGGTCGACAAGCTTCTCGCCAAGGGCCGGATCAACGGCGACAAGGCCAACAAGCTCAAGGGCCTGGTCTCCGGCCACCTGGACAAGGCGGTCGCCTTCGGTGACGCGGACTTCGTGATCGAGGCCGTGTTCGAGGAGATGGGCGTCAAGCAGAACGTCTTCGCCGAGCTGGAGGCCGTGGTCTCGCCGACCACCATCCTGGCGACCAACACCTCCTCGCTGTCGGTCACCGAGATGGCCTCGAAGCTGGAGCACCCGGAGCGGGTCGTCGGCTTCCACTTCTTCAACCCGGTCGCCATCCTCCCGCTGCTGGAGATCGTCCGCGCGGAGAAGACCGACGACGCCTCGCTGGCCACCGCCTTCGGTGTCGCCCGGAAGCTGAAGAAGACGGCCGTCCTGACCAAGGACGCCCCGGCGTTCGTGGTGAACCGGATCCTGCTCCGCTTCATGGACGCGATCCAGGGCGCCATCGACGAGGGCACCCCGATCGAGACCATCGAGAAGGCCGTGCTGCCGCTCGGCCTGCCGATGTCCCCGATCGTGCTGCTGGAGCTGGTCGGCCCGGCCATCGCCCTGCACGTGTCGGAGACCCTGCACGGCGCCTTCCCGGAGCGGTTCACCGTCTCCGAGAACCTCGGCAAGCTCGTCAAGGCCGGCAAGCGCGGCTTCTACGTCTGGCAGGACGGCCAGCAGGTCCTCGACCCCGAGGTCCTGGAGCTGCTGACCTTCGGCGACACCGTGCTGACCGAGGAGCAGGTCCTCGCCCGCGCCCTGGAGGCCGTGGCGCAGGAGATCGGCCTGATGCTGGACGAGGGCGTCGTCGGCGAGGCGCAGGACATCGACCTGTGCATGATCACCGGCGCCGGCTGGCCCTTCCACCTGGGCGGCATCACGCCGTACCTGGACCGCGAGGGCGTCTCGGAGCGCGTGAACGGCAAGCGCTTCCTCGCCCCGGGCGTGGCCTCCGTCCCGGCCTGAGCCCCGTAGCGACACGAAGGCCCCCGCCACCCGGCGGGGGCCTTTCGCATGTCCGGAGCCGCCCTGGAGGCGCCCTGGAGCCGTCCTGAGGCCGTCTCCGGAGCCTGCGGGGCTACTTCTTCTTGAGCCGGTAGATGACGGTGTCGCCGGTGACGCCGACGACCTCGTAGTGGGTGTCGAGGAGGCTCTCGATGCGGGGGATCAGCAGCGGCTGGTAGGGGGCGGTGCCGGAGTCGTCGACGACGATCTCGGGCAGGCCCTTGGCGGCGAGCTCCTCGTCGAAGGTCTGCCAGGCCTCGCTGACGCTGTACTGCTCGCCGACCTTCTGGCCGTCCTTGCCGCCGCTGAAGTTGGTGAGGAACCCGGCGGTCAGGTAACGGCTGGCGGGGCGGCGGTCGGCCAGCCAGTACAGCTCGGGGTGCATGCCCCAGACCAGGACGGTGTCCTTGGGCGTGGTCTGCTTGGCGACCGCGGTGGCCACCTCGGTGGTCTGGGTGAGCTTCTGGCCCGGCCAGAACACCGCGAGGCCCCAGAAGAAGGTGCAGGCGACCGCCGAGTAGGTGAGCACCGGCCGCCAGCGCACCGCCGAGGTGGAGACCGCGCCGACGCCGAGCAGCACCAGCGGCGGCATCAGCTGCAGGTAGTAGTGGCCGAAGAAGTGGAAGCCCACGCTGACCGCGACCGCCGACGAGAGCAGCCACACCCACAGGTCGGTGGTGGAGCCGTGCTCCTCCCCCGCCCCGGGGACGGCGCGGCGGCCGCGCCGCAGCCACAGCCGGTACCCGATCGGCACCACGAAGCCGAGGCCGGCGGCGAGCAGGATCGCGGAGTTGCCGAGCGCCCGGCCGGTCATCTGCAGCCAGGCCCCGCCGAGCGAGGCGTAGTCGCCGCTGCCGGTGACCACCCAGAACAGGAAGCCCTTGGGCTTGGTGAGGATCAGCGCGACCAGCGCTATCGGCAGCGCGAACCCGAAGCCGATCGCGGCCAGCACCGGGGGCCAGCGCACCCCGCGCCGGCGGGCGTCCTGCAGCAGCATCCACAGCACCGGCAGCAGCACGGCGCCGCCGGTCTGCTTGGTCAGCGAGCAGAGCGCCACCGCGATGCCCGCGGCCAGCCAGCGGCGCCGCTCGGCGTACCGGAAGGCGGCGACCATGGCCGGCAGCATGAAGACCTCGAAGGTCGCCGCCTGGGTGTCCTCCGGCGACAGGCCGATGGACAGCAGCAGGTAGAGCACGCCGGCCGCGCCGCCCGCCCGGTTGCCCCAGCGCCCGCGGGCGACGGAGGCCAGCAGGACGGCGGTGGCCAGGTGGGCGACGATCGCCAGGCTGCGCAGCGGCCAGAGCGAGCCGGAGCCGAACAGCGCGAAGCAGGCCTGGTAGAGCCAGGGCAGCAGCGGGGGCTTGCGGTCGACGACGGTGTCGTAGAGCACCCCGCCGTCGGCCAGCATGCGGGCCTGGGTGGCGAGGTAGCCCTCGTCGGGGCTCCACACCGGCCGCAGGAAGGACGGGACGTGGGTGGCCACCGCGAGCAGGGCCAGCACCGGCACCAGCCTCGTCCAGTAGCCCGTCCGGACCTGCTCGCGGAGGCGGGCGGTCACGGCGGGGCGGCTGGAGGTCGGTGTGGGCACGGGTGACAACCTACCGGGCGCCCGTGTCGGCGGGCGCGCTGGTCCCGTGATCGCGCCCGATACGTCCGGTTCCGGGCGCGCCGGAGCCCCGGGCGCGGCTGCGCCCGTGGTGCCGGCCCCGGGCGGCCCCGGCGGACGGCGGTCAGGCCTGGACGGGCTGCGCGTCGAGGCGCGCCACCAGGGCGGTCACCTGGCGGGCGACGTCCGGGGCGGTGAGGCCGATCTCGGCGAGGATCTCCTCGCGCTTGGCGTGGTCGAGGAACTCCTGCGGGATGCCGAAGTCGCGCAGCGGCAGGTCGACGTCGGCGTCGCGCAGGGCCCGCGCGGTCGCGGGGGCGGCGCCCCCCGCGCCGGCCGCGGGGCCCCCGGGGGCCTGCCCCATCCCGGCCCCCACCCCGCCGACGCGGCCGTTGTCCTCGACGGTGACGACGACGCGGTGCTCGGCGGCGAGGCCGGGCAGCGCCTTGTCGACCGGCTTGACCCAGCGCGGGTCGACGACGGTGGAGGTGATGCCCTGGGCGTCGAGCAGCTCGGCGGCCTCCAGGCAGAGCGGGGCCATCGCGCCGACGGAGACGATGAGCACGTCGGCGCGCCTGTCGCCGCCGCTCTCGCCGCTCTCGCGGAGCACGTCCATGCCGCCGACCTTGCCGATCGCGGGCACGGCGGGGCCGACGCTGCCCTTGGAGTAACGGACGACGGTGGGCGCGTCCGGCACCTCGACGGCCTCGCGCAGCTGGGCGCGGACCTGGTCGGCGTCGCGCGGGGCGGCGAGCCGCAGGCCCGGGACGGTCTGCAGGATCGACATGTCCCACATGCCGTTGTGCGAGGCGCCGTCGGTGCCGGTGACGCCGGCCCGGTCGAGGACGAAGGTGACGCCCAGCTTGTGCAGGGCGACGTCCATCAGCACCTGGTCGTAGGCGCGGTTCAGGAAGGTCGCGTACACGGCGACGACCGGGTGCAGGCCGTTGGTGGCCAGGCCTGCGGCGGAGACGGCCGCGTGCTGCTCGGCGATGCCGACGTCGAAGATGCGGTCCGGGTAGGCCTTCGCGAAGGGCGCCAGGCCGACCGGGTGGAGCATCGCGGCGGTGATCGCCACGATGTCCTTGCGCTCGCGGCCGAGGGCGACCATCTCCTCGCCGAAGACGGAGGTCCAGTCCTTGCCGGAGGACTTCACCGGCAGGCCGGTGTCGGGGTGGATGACGCCGACCGCGTGGAAGCGGTCCTCGTCGTTGTTCTCGGCGGCGTGGTAGCCGCGGCCCTTCTCGGTGATGCAGTGCACGATCACCGGGCCGCCGAAGCCGCGGGCCTTGGTGAACGCGGACTCCAGCGCCACCAGGTCGTGGCCGTCGATCGGGCCGATGTACTTGAGGCCGAGGTCCTCGAACATGCCCTGCGGGGCGATGAAGTCCTTCAGGCCCTTCTTCGCGCCGTGCAGGGTGTCGAACATCGCCTGGCCGACGACGGGGGTGCGCTGCAGCGCGTCCTTGCCCCAGGAGAGGAACCGCTCGTAGCCCTGGGTGGTGCGCAGGGTCGCGAGGTGGTTGGCCAGGCCGCCGATGGTCGGCGAGTAGGAGCGCTCGTTGTCGTTGACGACGATGACGACCGGCAGGTCCTTCGCGTCGGCGATGTTGTTGAGCGCCTCCCAGGCCATGCCGCCGGTCAGCGCGCCGTCGCCGATGACGGCGACGACCGGGCGGTCCTTGTGGCCCTGGATCTTGTTGGCCTTGGCGAGGCCGTCGGCGTAGCCGAGCACGGTCGAGGCGTGCGAGTTCTCGATCACGTCGTGCTCGGACTCGGCGCGCGACGGGTAGCCCGACAGGCCGCCCTTCATCTTCAGCCGGGAGAAGTCCTGGCGGCCGGTGAGCAGCTTGTGGACGTAGCTCTGGTGGCCGGTGTCGAACAGGATCCGGTCGCGCGGCGAGTCGAAGACCCGGTGCATCGCGATGGTGAGCTCCACCACGCCCAGGTTCGGGCCGAGGTGGCCACCGGTCTTCGAGACCTCTTCGACCAGGAAGCCGCGGATCTCCTCGGCCAGGTCGGCCAGCTGCGCCGGGGTGAGCCGGTCGAGATCGCGCGGTCCCCTAATGCGGGTCAGCAGGGCCACCCGTTCCTCCTCGTTCACTGTTCCCAGACCTCTCTGTCCGGCCTGGCCGGGCTTCCCCGACTGCAAGAGTCTAATGTCCGGCTGGCGGACACCATGCGGCGCATGGGGGCTCCGGTTACACATGACGGGGCCCGGCACCCGATCGGTTCGGGTGCCGGGCCTCACACTGCTCCGGGCGTGTCGTCAGCCCCGGCCGCTGGACTTCTGGGTCCGGCGGGAGACGGAGTCGAGCACGACGGCGCCGAGCAGCACCGCGCCGGTGATCATGTACTGGATCGCCTGGTTCACGTGGACCAGGTCGAGGCCGGTGATGATCGACTGGATGACCAGGATGCCGAGCAGGGCGGACCAGGTCTTGCCGCGGCCGCCGAAGAGGCTGGTGCCGCCGATGACGGCCGCCGCGATCGAGTTCATCAGGACGTTGCCGCTGCCGAGCAGCTTGTCGGCGGAGCCCTGCTGGGAGGCGATGAAGAGGCCGCCGAGGGCCGCCATACCGGCCGAGATCATGAAGACCGAGATCCGGACCCACGCGACGTTGATGCCGGCGCGGCGGGCCGCCTCGACGCTGCCGCCGACCGCGAAGATCTGCCGGCCGTAGGAGGTACGGCGGAGCACGAAGTCGGTGATGACGACGATCGACAGGAAGATCACCAGGGGCAGCGGCAGGCCGCGGTCCTGGTTGAGCATGTAGGCGGCGACCAGGCCGATGACGGCGAGCACGCCGGTGCGCAGCGCGATCTCGCTCATCGGGCGGGCCGGCAGGCCGGCGTCGCCGCGGCGCTTGGCGTCCAGGAACTGGCCGGCGCCGAAGAGCGCGATGCCGAGGACCGCGAAGCCCCAGGTGAAGGCGACGTCGCCGTCACCGAGGAAGTAGGTGTCCAGGTTGGCGAGGACGCCGTCGTTCAGGACGTTGACGGTGCCCTTGTCGCCGAGGACGTACATCTGCAGACCGCTCCAGGCGAGCAGGCCGGCCAGGGTGACGACGAAGGCGGGGACGCCGATCTTGGCGAAGAAGAAGCCGTGCAGGGCGCCGATGGCGACGGCGGCCGCGATGGCGATCAGGCAGGCGAGCCACTCGTTGAGGCCGGAGCGCACCGAGAGGACGGCGGCTATCGCGGCGGAGACGCCGGCGATCGAGCCGAGGGAGAGGTCGATCTCACCGAGCAGCAGCACGAAGACGATGCCGACGGCGATGAGGCCGGGGCCGGCGACCCACTTGGTGATGTTGGTGAGGTTGTCGGCGTTGAGGAAGTCGCCGGTGATGCCCTGGAAGATGGCGCCGATCAGGATCAGGCCGAGCACGACGGGGACGGAGCCCAGGTCGCCGCTCTTCATCTTGCGCTTGAACTCGGCGAGGTAGCCGGCGAAGCCGGCCTCGCGGACGAGGAGGCGCGGGTCGACCGCCGGGGCGGCCGGCGCGGCGGCGGGCTCGGGGGCCTTCTCCGCGGCGTTGGTGGTCTGGTCCGTGGTCACTTCGCTTCCTCCGCGATACGTGCCTGACGCCGGGTCACGGCGTTCTCGGTGGCGCCGGTGATGGCGGAGATGATCTCCTCGTGCGAGGTGTTGGCCACCTCGAAGACGCCGTTGTTGCGGCCCAGGCGGAGCACCGCGACGGTGTCCGCGACGGCCTTGACGTCGGCCATGTTGTGGCTGATCAGGATCACGCCGAGGCCGCGGTCGCGCAGGCGCTCGACCAGGTCGAGGACCTGGGCGGTCTGCTCGACGCCGAGGGCGGCGGTGGGCTCGTCCAGGATCACGATCTTGGGGTCGCCGACCAGGGCGCGGGCGATCGCGACGACCTGGCGCTGGCCGCCGGAGAGGGCGGCGATCGGGATGCGGACGCTGGGGATGCGGATCGACAGGGTGTCGAGCAGCTCCTTGGCGCGCTTCTCCATGGCGACCTCGTCGAGCGCGCCGAAGCGGCGCAGCTCGCGGCCGAGGAAGAGGTTGCCGACCACGTCGAGGTTGTCGCAGAGTGCGAGGTCCTGGTAGACGGTGGCGACGCCGAGGGCCTGGGCGTCGTGCGGCCGGTTGATCGCGACCTTGCTGCCCTCCCACTCGATCGCGCCCTCGTCGATGGGGTGCACGCCGGCGATCGTCTTCACCAGCGTCGACTTGCCTGCACCGTTGTCGCCCACCAGGGCGACCACCTCGCCGGCGTGGACCTCCAGGTGCACATCGGTGAGCGCCTGGACGGCACCGAAGCGCTTGGAGACACCGCGCAACGCCAGTACGGGTGCGCCTGTCACGTGAACCATCTCCTTCGTTCCGTGCCAGCCCCCGGATATGGGCATGACACGGCCTGCCGCGCGCCGACCCGGGCGCGAAGGTTAGTGCGAGAAAAGGGGTGGAGACCGGCCGGGGCCCGGGTGGGGCCCCGCCGCCGGAGGTGGGGAGCCGGTCTCGCCGCAGGGTGGGCGCTCCCGCCGGGGAGCGCCCACCCGGGTGGACTTACTGCAGGCCCGCGGCCTTGCAGGCGTCGGCGTAGGTGCCGGTGCAGATGTCGGCGACGGTGTACAGCTTGTCGGCGATCACGGTGTCCTTGATGTTGGCCTTGGTGACGACCTTCGGGTCGAGCAGCTTGGCCGGGATGCCCTTGTCGGTGTCGCTGTCGATGCTGGCGGAGGCGACGGCCTTGACGTCCTTGCCCTGCAGCAGCGCGACGGCGAGCTCGGCGGCCGAGTCGGCCAGCGGCTTGTACGCCTTGTAGATGGTGTACGACTGCTCGCCGCTGACGAGGCGCTGGATGGCGTCGAGGCCCGCGTCCTGGCCGCCGACCGGAACGTTGATGTTCGCGGACTTCAGCTGGGTGATGATCGCGGCGGCCATGCCGTCGTTGGCGGAGTAGACGGCCTGGAAGCCGTCCTTGCCGAGCTGGGTGATCGCGGCGCCGATCTTCTGGCCGGCCACGGTGGGCTTCCACTCACCGGACTGCTCGTAGACGACCTTCTTGACCTTGCCGTCGAGGACCTTGTGCGCACCGGACTTGAACTTGCCGGCGTTCGGGTCCGCGTCGTCACCGTTGATCATGACGATGTTGGCGTCGGCGGCCTTGGCGCCGAGGGCGTCGACCAGGGCCTGGCCCTGCAGCTCGCCGACCTTCTCGTTGTCGAAGGAGACGTAGGCGGAGACCGGGCCGGTGGCCAGGCGGTCGTACGCGATGACCTTGACGCCCTTGTCGGCCGCCTCCTTCACCCAGGACTGGGTGGAGGCCGCGTCGAACGCGTCCAGGATGATGACCTTGACGCCCTGGGCGATCAGGGTGTCGAACTGCTGCTTCTGCTTGGCGGCCGAGCCCTCGGCGTTGCTGTACTTGACGGTGCAGTCGCCGCACAGCTCCTTGACCTTGGCCTCGATGAACGGCTTGTCGAAGGACTCGTAGCGCACGGAGGACGCGTTCTCCGGGAGCAGCAGGCCGATCGACTTGCTGTCGCCGCCCTTGGCGTCGTCCTTCTTGTCGCTGCCGGCCTTGCCACAGGCGGCCATGGAGAGAGCCATCGAAACAGCAGCGGTGCCGATGACAGCGCGACGCATCATTGCGTTCATGGTGGGGGTGCCTCCCTGACAGTGCCGCAACCTTGCGGCGAGGTTGAGTGGAGTCAACCCGGCCCGCACCTTGTCGTCAATAAGTAAAACCGCAACTGCGGTGATCCGAACCCTTTCGTTATCTTCCTGAAGGCGAAGCCGAGATCAAACGGCCGCGGCCCCCGCCTGCCGGGACAGGTCGGGGGCCGATCGGCGCAGCTCAGGGGCCGCTCAGGGGCTGTTCAGGGTCGGCTCGCGGGGTGCTCAGGCACTGGACGCGGAGGCCAGTCCGGTGTGCCGGATCGCGCCCGATTCACCCATCTCGCTCATCACCAGGGCCAGCGCGCCGAGCACCTCCGCCCGGCCGCCGAGCGTGCCCGGGACGACCGAGAGCTGCCGCGCCGCACTCGGGATCGCGTACCGCGCCACCGAGTCCCGGATCGGGGAAAGCACCAGCTCACCGGCCTCCGCGAGCTCTCCGCCGAGGATCACCCGACGCGGATTCAGCAGGTTGCACAGGGTCGCGACTCCCGACCCGATCTGCCGTCCGGCGTCCGCGATGACCCGCCGGCAGCCCAGGTCGCCCTGCTGCGCCAGCTGCACCACCTTGGTGAGCGTCAACTCCCCGGGGTGGCTCGCGTTCAAGAGGTTGAGCAGGTAGCGCGAGCCGACGAAGGTCTCCAGGCAGCCCCGGTTGCCGCAGCGGCAGACCGGTCCGGCCTCGTCCAGGGTGATGTGCCCGATCTCCCCGGCGGTGCCGCCGGGGCCCCGGTAGATCTGCCCGTTGATGACCAGTCCGGAGCCGACGCCGCTGGCCACCTTGATGTACGCGAGGTCGCTCAGCCCACGGCCCGCGCCCCACACCAACTCGCCCAGGGCGCCTAGGTTCGCGTCGTTGTCCACGTACACCTGCATGCCCAGGCGCTGGGAGAGCTCCCGGCCCGGGTTGACGCCCGTCCAGCCCGGCAGGATCGCCGTCGAGCCGAGCGCGCCGGTCTCCACGTCGATCGGACCGGGCACGCCCAGTCCGACGCCGATCACCTTGTCCGGCCGGAAGCCGGCCTGCGTCAGCAGCCGTCCGACCAGCGTCTCCGCCCGGTCGAAGCCCTGTTGCGCCGACACGTCGGTGTCGATCGGCTCGCTCTCCTCGGCCAGCACACGGTGCGCCAGATTGCCCACCGCGACCCGCAGATGGGTGTGGCCGAAGTCGACCCCGACCACGATCCCGGCGTCCCCGCTGAGCGAGACGCTGCGCGCCCGTCTGCCGCCCGAGGAGGTGTCGGCGACCACGACGGTGCCGCTCTCCTTCAGCTCGCGGACGATGTTGGACACCGTCGCCGCCGACAGCCCGGTGGACCTGGCGATCTCGGCCTGGGTCAGCGAGCCGGCCATCCGCACGGCCCGCAGCACCCTCTCGAGGTTCGCCCGGTGCAGCGAGGACTGCGATCCCGGCGTGTCCATCGACATGATTCACCCTCCCAGGGCACGGGAACCCGACCGCTCCCGTCCCTGCCGCGCCCTTGCGGCGGAGCTCGTTGTGGCCGGCCGGGCCGTCACCCTGCGGTGTCGAATCCTCAACCGGGCGTTCATCTTCAACTTCTGAACTCTAAGCTCAGCCAAGTCCGCAATACAGAGTCAAGGGCGAAGGCAGATCGTTGCGAAACCTCAGCCACCGCCCTACGTCGAGTGTCGTAGCCGAACGCCCGAACCGCCCGACAGCCCCGGAAATCGCAGGTCCGCGTGGGGGACGCTCGTGAAAGGATGCCCCCAACCAAGCCTGACGAAGGAGTCCTGCGAGTGCCTGGCACCAACTTGACCCGTGAGGAGGCCCGTACCCGGGCCGCACTCCTGCATGTGGAGTCGTACGACATCGAGCTCGACCTGGGCTCGGCCCCCGAGGGGGGCACCTTCCGGTCCACCACCGTGGTCCGCTTCTCCGCCACCACCCCGGGTGCCGCCACCTTCATCGACCTGGTCGCGCCGAGCGTCTCCGAGATCGTGCTGAACGGCGAGTCGCTGGACCTCGCCAACTTCGCCGACAGCCGGATCGCCCTGCCCGCCGTCCGGGCCGAGAACGAGCTCCGGGTGGTCGCCGACTGCGCCTACACCAACACGGGTGAGGGCCTGCACCGCTTCGTCGACCCGGTGGACGGCGAGACCTACCTGTACACCCAGTTCGAGGTCCCGGACGCCCGCCGGGTGTTCGCCGCCTTCGAGCAGCCCGACCTCAAGGCGGCCTTCCGCTTCACCGTGACGGCCCCGGCGGGCTGGGTCGTGGTCTCCAACTCCCCCACCCCCGAGCCGGCCGGCGAGGGCGCGACCCGCACCTGGGCCTTCGAGCCCACGCCGCGGATGTCGACCTACGTCACCGCGCTGGTGGCCGGTCCCTACGTGGGCGTCTTCGACGAGTACGCCAACGGCGACCAGCGGGTGCCGCTCGGCGTGTACTGCCGCCCCTCGCTGCGCGAGTTCCTGGACGCCGAGGCGATCTTCGACGTCACCAGGCAGGGCTTCGACTACTTCCAGGAGAAGTTCGACTTCGCCTACCCGTTCGCCAAGTACGACCAGCTGTTCGTGCCGGAGTTCAACGCCGGCGCGATGGAGAACGCGGGCGCCGTCACCCTGCGTGACCAGTACGTCTTCCGCTCCAAGGTCACCGACGCCTCCTACGAGATGCGCGCCGCGACGATCCTGCACGAGCTCGCCCACATGTGGTTCGGCGACCTCGTGACCATGGAGTGGTGGAACGACCTCTGGCTGAACGAGTCCTTCGCGACCTTCGCCGAGGCCGTCTGCCAGGCCGAGGCCCCCGGCTCCAAGTGGCCGCACTCCTGGACGACCTTCGCCAACCAGATGAAGACCTGGGCGTACCGGCAGGACCAGCTGCCGTCCACCCACCCGATCATGGCGGAGATCAACGACCTGGAGGACGTCCAGGTCAACTTCGACGGCATCACCTACGCCAAGGGCGCCTCGGTGCTCAAGCAGCTGGTCGCCTACGTCGGGCAGGACGCCTTCTTCCAGGGCGTGCAGGCCTACTTCAAGCGCCACGCCTGGGGCAACACCACCCTCCCCGACCTGCTCGGCGCCCTGGAGGAGGCCAGCGGCCGCGACCTGAAGACCTGGTCGAAGGCCTGGCTGGAGACCGCCGGCATCAACGTGCTCCGCCCCGAGCTGCGGATCAACACCGACGGCGAGATCGAGTCCTTCACCGTCCTCCAGGAGGCCCCGGCGCTGCCCGCCGGCGCCCGCGGCGAGGCCGTGCTGCGCCCGCACCGGATCGCGATCGGCCTGTACGAGCTGGCCGACGGCTCCCTGGTGCGCACCGACCGGATCGAGCTCGACGTCGACGGCCCGCGCACCGAGGTGCCCGAGCTGGTCGGCCGGCACCGCCCCGCCGTCCTGCTGCTCAACGACGACGACCTGTCCTACGCCAAGGTCCGCCTCGACGAGGACTCGATGGCCGTCGTCACCGACCACCTCGGCGACTTCACCGACTCGCTGCCGCGCGCCCTGTGCTGGGCCTCCGCCTGGGACATGACCCGCGACGGCGAGCTCGCCACCCGCGACTACCTCGCCCTCGCCCTCTCCGGCCTGCAGCGCGAGTCCGACATCGGCGTCGTGCAGTCCGTGCAGCGCCAGGTCAAGCTCGCCCTGGAGATGTACGCCGACCCGGCGTGGCGCGAGGAGGGCCTGCAGCGCTGGGCCGCCGCCGCCGAGGAGCAGCTGCGCGCCGCCGCCCCCGGCAGCGACCACCAGCTCGCCTGGGCCCGCACCCTGGCCGGCGCCGCCCGCACCGACGCGCAGCTCGGCCTGCTGGCCGGCCTGCTCGACGGCTCCGAGGTGATCGAGGGCCTGGCCGTCGACACCGAGCTGCGCTGGAGCCTGCTGGCCCGCCTAGTCGCCACCGGCCGCGCCGACGACAAGGCCGTCGACGAGGAGCTGGTGCGCGACAACACCTCCTCCGGCCAGGAGCACGCCGCGAGCTGCCGGGCCGCCCGCCCGACCGCCGAGGCCAAGGCCGAGGCGTGGGCCTCGGTGGTGGAGTCCGACAAGCTCACCAACTACGTGCAGGAGGCCGTCATCGGCGGCTTCCAGCAGCCCGACCAGCGCGAGCTGATCGCCGCCTACCGCGAGAAGTACTTCGCCGCGGTGAAGGGCGTCTGGGAGAGCCGCAGCCACGAGATCTCGCAGCAGATCATCGTCGGCCTGTACCCGGCCTACCAGGTCGAGCAGGCCACCCTGGACGCCACCGACGCCTGGCTGGCCTCCGCCGACCCGGCGCCGGCCCTGCGCCGCCAGGTCGTCGAGTCCCGCGCCGGCGTCGAGCGCGCCCTCCGGGCGCAGGCCGCCGACCGCGCGGCCGGCGAGCGCCACTGACCCTTCCGGCGGCCGGACGGGCCCGTCCCGCCCGGCCGCCGGCGGTCCCGCCGCGGGTCACGCCCCCGGTTCACGCCTGCGGCGCCGTCGCGGCCGGCAGTCGGACGGTGAAGACCGTACGGCCCGGCCGGCTCGCCGCGTCCACCGTTCCGCCGTGCGCCTGCACCACGGCCTGCACGATCGACAGGCCGAGCCCGGTCGAGCCGGTGGCCCGCGACCGGCCCCGGTCCCCGCGCACGAAGCGCTCGAACATCCGGTCCGCCAGCTCCGGCGGGATGCCCGGGCCGGTGTCCGCGACGGACAGCCGCACCTCCGCGCCCGCCCGCTCCAGGGCGAGCTCCACCGCGGTACCGGGCGGTGTGTGGGTGCCGGCGTTGGCCAGCAGGTTGGCCGTCACCTGGCGCAGCCGGTCGGCGTCGCCGCGCACGAGCACCGGCTCCTCGGGCAGCACCAGCCGCCAGCGGTGGTCCGGCCCGGCGGCGCGGGCGTCGGCCACGCCGTCCAGGGCGATCCGGGTCAGGTCGACCTCCTGGTCGGCGAGCGGCCGGCCCGCGTCCAACCGGGCGAGCAGCAGCAGGTCCTCCACGATGGCGCCCATCCGCCCCGCCTCGGCGCCGATCCGCTCCAGCGAGTGCACCACCGGCTCGGGCACCGGACCGGGATGGCGCAGCGCCAGCTCGGCGTGGCCCCGGACGGCGGCGACCGGGGTGCGCAGCTCGTGGCTGGCGTCGGCGGCGAACGCCCGCAGCCGCTCCTCCACCGCGTGCCGGCGGGCGAGCGCGGCCCCGACGTGGCCGAGCATCCGGTTGAGCGCGGCGCCGACCCGGCCGACCTCGGTCGCCGGGTCGTCGTCGGGCACCCGCACGGAGAGGTCGACGGCGCCGCTCGCCAGCGGCAGCGTGCTGACCCGCTCGGCCGTCCCGGCCACCCGCTCCAGCGGCCGCAGCGACCAGCGGACCCAGAGCGCCCCGGCCACCCCCGCCGCGGTGACGGCGACCGCGAAGACCGTCAGCTCCAGGGTCGTCAGACGGTCCACGGTGTCCTCGACCTGATGCAGCGGCAGACCGCTGACCAGCACGTCGCCGTCCCGGCCGGCGACCGCCTGCATCCGGTACGGGCCCTCCAGGGCCGGCAGCCGGACGGTGCGCGCCGGGCCGCCGACCGGCAGCGCGGCCAGGGCCCGCTGATCGGCCGCGGAGAGGTCGACCGTGTCGTCGGCGTTGGGGCGGTCGGCGTCGTCGGCGTCCCCGTCGACCACACCGGCCGCGGTGGCGCGGCCGTCCAGCAGCCGGGCGCCGAAGGTGCCGGGGGTCTGCGCCCGGGTGTCGGTGGCACCGCCGCGGTCGGCGTGCTCCAGGCTGGCGGCGTAGCGGCCGCCGGTGTCGGCGAGCTGCTGGTCCAGCCGGTCGACCAGGAAGTGCCGCAGCGCCGCGGTGGTGGCGAAGCCGACCGCGGCGCAGGTGACGACCAGCAGCACCAGCAGTCCGGCGATCAGCCGGGCCCGCAGGGTGCGCGGCACGAGCCGCCCCGCCCGCGCCCGCAGCCGCGCGGTCCGCGGCCGGGCGGCCGTCACGGGGACGCCTTGATCAGGTAGCCGGCGCCGCGCACGGTGTGGATCATCGGCGTCCGGCCCGCGTCGATCTTCTTGCGCAGGTAGCTGATGTACAGCTCCACGACGTGCGCCTGCCCGCCGAAGTCGTACGACCAGACGGCGTCCAGGAGCTGCGCCTTGCTCAGCACCTGCCGGGGGTGGTGCATGAGGTGGGCGAGGAGCGCGTACTCGGTGGGGCTGAGGTCGACCGGCTCGCCGCCGCGGGTGACCTCGCGGGCCCGCTCGTCGAGGACGAGGTCGCCGAGGACCAGGGCGTGCGCGGGCGGCTGCCCGGCGGGCGCGGGCGGGGCCGTGCGGCGCAGCAGCCCGCGCAGTCGGACGACCACCTCGGCCAGGCTGAACGGCTTGGTGACGTAGTCGTCGCCGCCCGCCGCGATCCCGGCGATCCGGTCCTCGACGGCGTCCCTGGCGGTGAGGAAGAGCACCCGCACCTCGGGCCGCGCGGCGTGGATACGGCGCAGCACCTCCATGCCGTCGAGGTCGGGGAGCATCATGTCGAGCACCACCGCGTGCGGCCGCCAGGCGGCGGCGGTGCGGACGGCGGCCTCGCCGGTGGTCTCGCCGACGGCCTCCCAGCCCTCGTAGCGGAGCGCCCCGCAGACCACCTCCACCAGGTCCGGTTCGTCGTCGACGACGAGGACCCGCCAGGCCTGCCGGTCGGCGGAGTCGTCCATGGTGCTCCCTCGGTGCGTTGTCACGAGCTCTCATTCTGGCCCGCCGCGATGAGAAAGCGCTGAGATCCCCGAAGCCCTCCCCCACCCGTCGAACCTGCCCTGACCTGCACGGACGTACTTCGTGAGGGCCGCCGGGAGGCCGCGCACTCAGAGGCAACTGAGAGCTTGCGGTGCCATCGTGGGCCACCTCGGCGGCACTCGCCGCCGGGTTCGAAGGAGGTTCCCGATGGCTGTCGCAGCCCCACCGCGGTCCGCGGCCCGGACGCACCGGGCGGTCCCGCGCCGTCCGGTCGCCGCCGCTCCGGCCGTCGTGCTCGCGCTGATCGCGGCGGGAGCGCTCGGCGTCACCGCGCTCTGGTGGAAGGACACCGCCTCGGTCGCCGGCGCGGCCGGCTGGCTCACCAACGCGGGCCGGCTCAGCGGACTGCTCGCCGGCTACGCCGCACCCGTGCTGATCCTGCTGATGGCCCGGCTGCCCCCGCTGGAGCGGGAGGTCGGCGCCGACCGGCTGGCCCGCTGGCACGCCTTCGGCGGCCGCTGGATGGTCGCCATGGTGACCGTCCACGTGCTGACGATCACCTGGGGGTACGCACTGACCGACGACCGGGGGGTGGTCGCCGAGGGCGTCGACATCGTCTTCCACTACCCCGAGATGATCAAGGCGACGCTGGGCACGCTCCTGCTGCTGGGCACCGGCGCGGTCTCCGCCCGGGCGGCCCGCCGCCGGCTCTCCTACGAGACCTGGTACTACCTGCACCTGGCCACCTACGTGGCCGTCGCACTCACCTTCGGCCACCAGCTCGCGACCGGCGCCGACTTCGGCGACCCCAAGGCCAAGGCCCTCTGGTACGCGCTCTACCTGGGCACCGCCGTCCTGGTCGGCTGGTACCGGCTGGCGCGGCCGTGGCTGCTCGACCGCCGGCACCGGCTGCAGGTCGCCGAGGTCCGCCCGGAGGCCCCCGGGGTGGTGTCGCTCTTCCTGACCGGCCGGCGGCTGGACGAGCTGCGGGCCGAACCCGGGCAGTTCTTCCGGCTGCAGTTCCAGGCGCCCGGACTGCGCTGGGCCGCCAACCCGTACTCGCTGTCGGCGCCGCCGCACCCGAACTTCCTCCGGTTCACCGTCAAGGACCTGGGCGGGCACAGCGCCGCGGTGGCCGCCCTGCGCCCCGGCACCCGGGTGCGCGCCGAGGGCCCGTACGGGGCGTTCACCGGCCGGCTGCAGCGGGAGCAGCGGGTGCTGCTGCTCGGCGCGGGGGTCGGGATCACCCCGCTGCGGGCGCTGTTCGAGACCCTGCCCGGCCGGGTGACCCTGGTGCAGCGGGCCCGGCGGCCCGAGGACCTGATGTTCCGGGAGGAGCTGGAGGCGGTCGCCCGGTGGCGCGGCGGGCAGGTGCACGCCCTGGTCGGGTCGCGCAGCCAGGTCGGCGACCTCGGCACGGCGCTGCGCCGGATCGTCCCCGACCTCGCCGAGCACGAGGTCTACCTGTGCGGCCCGGAGGGGATGGCCGAGGAGGCCGTCCGCTCGCTGCGGGCCGCCGGCGTGCGGCCGAACCGCATCCACCGCGAGTCCTTCGCCCTCTGATCCCCCGTCCCCCAGGAGGACCCCATGCGCCGAGCCGTCGTCAGCAGTGCCGCCACCGCGGCCGGAATCGTGCTGCTGCTCTCGTTGAAGCCGCACGACGGGGCCGGTGTCGCCCCGGTGATCAGCTCGGGCGGCGCCGGCAGCGCCACCGACACCTCGTCCGGCAGCTCGTCCGGCTCCTCGGGGTCGTCGGGCAGCTCGTCCGGCTCCTCGTCGTCCTCGACGAGAACGGTCACCGGGGACGCCGCGAACACCCGCTACGGCCCCGTCCAGGTGAAGGTCACCCTCGACGGAAGCCGGATCACCAACGTCGACGTCGTCCAGTACCCCTCGAACGACCACCGCGACCAGGAGATCAACAGCTACGCGCTGCCGCTGCTGAACCAGGAGGCGATAGCCGCCCAGAGCGCCCGGATCGACGTGGTCAGCGGTGCGACCTTCACCAGCGACGGCTACACCCGCTCGCTGCAGAGCGCCCTCGACAAGGCCGGGCGGTGAGCGGGCCGTGCTGCGCCGTGCCGAGCCCGTGATGGGCACCGTCTTCTCCTTCGCCGTGCGCGACCCCGGCCCGGGCACCCCCGGGGTGCTCGACCGGATCGCCGAACGGCTGCACCGGATCGACGCGGTCTTCTCCCCGTACCGCGCCGACTCCGACATCAGCCGTCTGGACCGCGGCGAACTCTCCCTCGACGCCTGCGACCCGGAGGTGCCGGCCGTGCTCGCGGCCTGCCGGGAGGTGGCGGCGGAGACCGACGGCTGGTTCACCGAGCGGCCCGGCGGCCGGCTCGACCCGAGCGGCTGGGTGAAGGGCTGGGCGGTCGAGGAGGCCGCCCGGATGCTGCACGCCTCCGGCTCCCGGGAGCACTGCGTCAGCGGCGGCGGCGACGTGCAGACCGCGGGCGGGCCCTGGCGGGTCGGGATCGCCCATCCGCTGCGGCCGGGCCGGCTCGCAGCCGTCCTGGGCGGCCGCGGCCTGGCGGTGGCGACCTCCGGCACCGCCGAACGCGGCGCGCACGTCGTCGACCCGCACACCGGCCGCCCCGCCGCCGGACTCGCCTCGCTCACCCTGGTCGGCGACCCCGGCACCGGCATCGCCCGGACGGACGCCTGGGCGACGGCCGCCTTCGCGATGGGCCCCGACCGCGCCCTCGCCTGGGCCGCCCGCCGGCCCGGCGTCGAGGCGCTCGCCGTGCTGCCCGACGGCACCAAGCGCTGGACGGACGGCCTCGCCCGGCACCTCCCGGCCGCCGGCCCCGCCGACTGGCACCCGGCCACCGCCTCCTGACCGCCCCCGGGCAGCCCCGGCCCGCACCTGACCGCCCCCGCCGGGGCGCCCGGCCTGATTCGGGGCCGCCGCCCCGTTGCAGGCGCGTTCCCGCGTGCCGGCCGCAGGCCCGGGAACTCCCCCGGACATGCCGGAGCGCCGCCGGGGCGGGCCCCGACGGCGCTCGGACGGACGTCTTACTTGTTCTTGCCCTTGTTCTTCAGCGAGGGCAGGCAGACCAGGCCGGCGATCAGCAGGAAGAGCGCGATCGGCAGCAGCACGTAGATGCCGACGACCTCGGCGGTGCTGATCCCGGAGCCCGGCTGGTCACCGTCGTCGCGGGTCAGGGCCATCGCGGGCGACGTCATCAGCATCATCAGCGTGGCCGCCGCGGTGACCGCACCGGCGCGCATAGCGTTCCTCTTGTCCACGTCGTCACCGTACCGGCCGCTCACACGGAGCCGCTCGGCGGGGTGGGCCTTCCGAGCCGGGCCGCCGGGCCGGCCACCAGGCGGGCGGTGGAGGGGGCTGCGGCGAGGGCGTCGAGGGTGACCGGGTTGCCCTCCCCGTCCGCCACCGGGAGGCGCCAGTTGGGGTACTGGTCCCAGGTGCCGGGCAGGTTCTGCGGGCGCGGGTCGCCGACCGCGTCCGGCAGCCAGACGCCGACCAGGGCGGCCGGGGTGGCGAGCAGGAAGGCGTACAGCGCCTCCGGCGTCGGCTCCGCGCCCTCGGGGAGCAGGCCGCGGGCGGTGAGTTCGGCGGCCCACTCGGCGAGCTCGGTCCGGGCCGCGTCCTGCTCCTCGCCGAGCGGGCGGGCGAGCAGGCCGAGCCGGTGGCGCAGCTCCACGTGCTCGCCGCCGATCCGGGCCGCGGTCGGCGGCAGGTCGTGGGTGGTCAGGGTGGCGAGGCAGCCGGCCCGCCAGCGCTCCGGCGGGAGGATCTCGCCCTTGGCCTGCCAGTCCCGCTCGAACCAGAGCACCGAGGTGCCGAGGACGCCCCGGGAGGCCAGCTCCTCGCGGACGCCCGGCTCCACCGTGCCCAGGTCCTCGCCGATGACGTACGCGCCGGCCCGGTGCGCCTCCAGGGCGAGCACGCCGAGCATCGCCTCCGCGTCGTAGCGGATGTAGGCGCCGCGGGTGGGCGGGTGCCCGGCCGGCACCCACCAGAGCCGGAACAGCCCCATCACGTGGTCGATCCGCAGCGCCCCGGCGTGCCGGGCGGCGGCCCGCAGCAGTTCGGCGAAGGGCAGGTAGCCGGTGGCGGCCAGCGCGTCGGGCCGCCAGGGCGGCAGCCCCCAGTCCTGGCCGTGCGCGTTGAAGGCGTCCGGCGGGGCGCCGACCGAGATGCCGTGGGCCAGGACGTCCTGGAGGGCCCAGGCGTCGGCGCCGTCCGGGTGCACGCCGACGGCGAGGTCGTGGATCAGGCCGACGGCCATGCCGGCGTCCTCGGCGGCCCGCTGGGCCCGGCCGAGCTGCTCGTCGACCAGCCAGGCCAGCCAGCGGTGGAAGCCGATCCGCTCGGCGAGTTCCGCGCGGGCGGCGGCGAGGTGCGGGCCGTCGGGACGCCGCAGGCCCTTCGGCCAGGCGTGCCAGTTCGGGCCGTGCTGTTCGGCGAGGGCGCACCAGGTGGCGTACCGCTCCAGCCACTCGCCCTCGCGGGCGGTGAAGGCGTCCAGCGCGGCCCGGCGGCCGACCGTCCGGGGCACCGCGTACAGCGCCTCCAGGGCCTCCCGCTTGAGCGCCCAGACGGCGTCCCGGTCGATCAGGCCGTCGTGGTCGAGCACCTCGGCGCGCAGCCGGCCGGCCCGCTCGGCGACGTCCCGGATCCCGGCGTCGGCGTACGCGTACTCGGGCACCGCCTCGATCCGCAGGTGCACCGGGTCGGCGAAGCGGCGCGAGGACGGGCGGTAGGGCGACGGGTCCGACGGGGCGCCCGGCATGCCCGCGTGCAGCGGGTTGATCTGCAGGAAGCCGGCGCCGTGCGCGTGGCCGGCCCACTGCGCGAGGTCGGCCAGGTCGCCGAGGTCGCCCATGCCCCAGGAGCGGTCGGAGAGCACCGAGTAGAGCTGGGCGAGGAAGCCCCAGGAGCGGCCGGGCGGCTCGGGCAGCCGCTCGGGGGCGACGATCAGCGCGGCGGACCCCTGGCGGGGGCCGGCCTTGGCGGTGAGGCGGTGCCGGCCGAGCGGCAGGTCGGCGGGCAGCCAGTGCGAGTGGCCCTTCGGGAGGTCCCAGCGGCCGCCGTCCTCCAGCTCGACGGCGAGCTCCGCCTCGGCGGGGACGTCCAGTGCGGTGCGGCGGCCCTGACGGACCACCACCGTCGGCGGCAGCAGCCGGGCGGCGGTCTCCACCCGGTGGCTGTGCAGCGCCGCCCGGACGGCCTCCGGGGTGGAGGCGTCCACGCCGAGCGCGGCCAGCACCGCGACCAGCGTGTCCGAGCCGACCGGGACCGTCCCGCCGCCCGGGTTGTACGTGCTGTCCACCCCGTACGCGTGCGCCAGCGCCACCAGGTCCGGCGGCGGGGGCGGTGCGTCCTCGGCGGGGACCTGCTCCCCGGCTGCCTGGTCACGGTCAAGGTATGCGGCCACTCGCGGCTCCCTGGAGTCGGGACATCACCGAACGCGAACAGGCACAGTCCTACCCGCCCGCACGCCGTGCGACCCCGACCGACACGGCGCCGAGGGGGCACGCCGACGCAGAGCGGCCCACGCGCGCCGGGCCGGGCCCGGTCACCGGCCGACGGATACGCAAATCGGGCATACCCGCCACCGGCGTTGACACCCGGCCGGTCAGCTGGTGGGCTGGCCCGCTGAGGCGGGTACGGCGGTGACCGGGTGGCGGGCCCGGTGGACCGGCTGTCCGGGGCATGGAGGAGGTCCGGTGCAGGCACGGGTGTCGGTGGCCGCCGGGCGGCGGTTGAGGCAGCAGCTGGACCAGAGCCCCGCGCTGCGCGAACTCCTGAACCATCCGGCCGCGCTGACGGCACGCCGGACGGCCGCCCGGACGGCGCGCCAGCTGGCGCCCCGGGCCGCGGACCGCTTCATCGCCGACATCAAGGGCACCGAGCCGCTGCTCGCCTCCGTCCGCGCCGAACGGCGCACCCCCGCCGGCCGCCGCCGCAGCGCCCTGCAGCTCGCCGCGACGCTCTCCGCGGCCGCCGTGGTCGGCGGTCTGCTGGCCGGTCCGGCGGCCCTCGCCGCACCGTCGATCGGCGACCGCCCCGTCACCAGCGCCCCGGTCACCCCGCTCGGCTCGATCACCGAGCCGCAGGTCTACCCGCGCCCGCAGCAGCTGCAGGCCGCGGGCGGCGCCGTCGCGGTGCCCGACACCGTCGCCCTGGTCGCGCCGCGCCGCGCCGACGGCCCCGCCCTGGCGGCCGTCCGGCAGGTGCTCGGCACCGCGGGCGCCACCGACATCGTCGAGGCCGACCCCTCCGTCAGCCCCGCCGCGGGCTCGCTGGTGGTGTACGTGGGCGGCCCCGGGGAGGGCGCCGGCGGCGACACCGACCAGGTGCTGCGCCGGCTCGCCGCGGCCGCCGGGCGGGCCGCCTCGGAGGTGTCGGTGACCGGGCTGCCGGCCGGCGGCTACGTCCTGGCCGCCGGGCAGCTGCCCGCCGCGGGCGGCGGCACGTACGGCGCGGTGGTGCTGTCCGGCGCCGACGCGACCGGCACCTTCTACGCGGTGCAGAGCCTGCGGCAGCTGCTCGCGCCGATCCAGAGCGGCCAGGGCCAGGGCCCGGCCGAGGCCGGCCGGGGCTTCCCCGGGGTCGTCCTGCGGGACTGGCCGACGGGCGCGCCCGTCCGCGGCACCGCCGAGTCCTTCTACGGCACCCCGTGGACGACCGCGGAGCGCCTGGAGCAGCTCGACTTCCTCGGCCGCACCAAGCAGAACTTCTTCCTGTACGCGCCCGGCGCCGACCCGTACCGGACCTCCCGCTGGCGCGAGGCCTACCCGCAGGCGCAGCAGGACGCGCTGCGCCGGCTCGCCGCGCGGGCCCGGGACAACCACGTGGTGCTCGGCTACTCGATCGACCCGGGGCAGTCGTTCTGCTACGGCTCCGGCAAGGACGTGGACGCGCTGGTCGCCAAGCTGGACGGGCTGCGCAGGCTCGGCTTCGGCGCCTTCCAGCTGCAGTTCCTCGACGTCAGCTACGACGAGTGGCACTGCCCGGGCGACCGCCGCACCTACGGCACCGGCCCGGCCGCGGCGGCCAAGGCCCAGGCCGAGCTGGCCGCGAAGGTGCAGACGCGGCTGATCGCGGCGCACCCGGAGCTGGCGCCGCTGTCGGTGGTGCCGACGGAGTACCAGAAGCAGGGCGCGACGCCGTACCGCAAGGCGCTGGCGGCGGCGCTGCCGGCGGGCGTGCAGGTGGCGTGGAGCGGCGGCGCGGTGATCGCGCCCAAGGTGACGGGCGACCAGCTGGCCCAGACGGCGGCGCTGTTCGACCGCCCGCTGGTGACCATGGACAACTACCCGGTCAACGACTCCACGCCGGACCGGCTGTTCCTCGGCGGCTACACCAGCCGCGACCCCGCGGTGGCGACCCGGTCGGCGGTGCTGCTGACCGCGGCGATGGCGCAGCCGGTGGCGTCCCGGCTGCCGCTGGCGACCGCCGCCGACTTCGGCTGGAAGCCCGAGGGCTACCGCGCCGAGGACTCGGTGAAGCAGGCGGTGCACGCCATGTCGGGCGGCGGCGCGGCCGAGGCGGCGCTCGCCGCACTGGCCGGGAACAGCTCGTCCTCGCCGCTGGACAAGCGGGAGTCGGGCTACCTGGCGCCGCTGATGGAGCGTTTCTGGACGGCGCTGGAGCCGTCCTCGGGCAGCACCCCGGACCACGCGGCGCTGCAGGCGGCGGCCGCACCGCTGCAGGAGGCCTTCGCGACCATGGCGGGGGCGCCGCAGGCCCTCGCCGGCGACGCGGTGGCGCAGGACGCGGGCCCCTGGCTCGTCCGGCTGGCCACCTACGGGCGGGCCGGGCAGGCGGCGGTCGCGATGCTGCTGGCGCAGCGCGGCGGCGACGGCAGTGCGGCCTGGCAGGCCCGGGTGGACCTGCGGCAGCTGCGCGAGCAGCTGGGGCAGGGCACGGTGACGCTCGGGGCCGGGGTGCTGGACCCGTTCCTGGAGCGGGCGCTGAAGGACGCGGACACCTGGGCCGGCGTGGACGCCGGCTCGGGCACCCCGACGACCACGATCGGCACGGCCAACGACCACGGCCCGGCACTGATGACGGACGGCGCCGCGGACACCTTCTACTGGAGCGCGTCCCCGCCGCAGGTCGGCGACGCGGTCGGCCTGGACCTCGGCAACGGCCGCCCGCTCGGCCGGGTGACCGTGCTGATGGGCTCGTGGGGCGACGGTCCGGACGCGGCGAGCGCGGCCGACGACTACCTGCGCGACGGGGTGCTGGAGTACTCCACGGGCAGCGGCGGCTGGAAGCAGCTGGCGGTGGTGCACGGCCAGAAGAGCGTGTCGGTGACCGCCCCGGCCGGCACCGTGGCCAAGGCGGTGCGGCTGCGCGCGCGGACGGCGCAGAAGACCGCGGTGGCCGTCCGGGAGTTCTCGGTCGCGGCACCGGACGACACGCCGGCGGTGGTGACCGGCCCGGCCGCGGCGCCGGGCTCCTCGCCGGACGCGGTGCTGGACGGCGACCCGGACACCGCGTTCCGCGCCGCGGACGCGCCGACGGCGGCCTCGGAGCCGCTGACGGTGGAGCTGGGCTCGGCCCGCCCGCTGGACCGGGTCACCGTGCTGACCGACCCGACGGTGCAGGCGGTCGCGACGGTGGCGGTGCGCGGCGCGGACGGCCTCTGGACGGCGATCGGCACGCTGAAGCCCGGCTACAACGAGCTCCCGGCGGGCGGCCGCCCGGCCGACGCGATCCGGCTGGTGTGGGCGCCCGGCTTCCAGGCGCCGGTGGTCAACCAGATCGTGCCCTGGTACGCGGACACCCCGGCGGCGCGGCTCAGCCTCTCGGACTCCAGCCTGGACGTGGTGACCGGGCAGGCCGTGCCGCAGGTGACGAAGGCGGTGCTGGAGACCGGCCGGCCGGAGGGCACCAGCGGCGAGCTGAAGGTGGAGGTGCCGGCGGTCGCCAAGGGGCTGACCGTCACCCAGGGCACCGCGGTGGCGGTGCCGCGCGGCGGCCGGGTGGGCGTGCCGCTGCAGGTGGTGGCGGCCGCCGGGACGCCCTCGGGCACCTACCGGCTGCCGGTCACGTTCACCGCGGGCACGCTGACCGTCCGGCAGGACCTGCTGGTGCACGTGGTGCCGCCGGCCGGCGGACCGGACCTGGCGCGCGGCGCGACCGCCACCTCCTCTGCTGACGAGACGCCGGCCTTCCCGGCCTCCAACATCAACGACGGAGACCCGCGGACCCGCTGGTCCTCACCGGCCTCCGACGGCGCGTGGGTGCAGCTGGCACTGCCGCAGGCGGCGCGGCTGGGCTCGGCGGTGCTGCACTGGCAGGACGCGCACGCGGCCGCCTACAAGGTGCAGACCTCGGCGGACGGGGTGACCTGGACGACGGTGGCCACCGTGGACGACGGCGGGGGCGGCACGGAGACGGTGCGCTTCGACGCGCCGGGCACCCGCTACCTGCGCGTGCAGGGGGTGACCCGGGCGACGAAGTACGGCTACTCGCTGTGGGGCGTCGAGCTGTACGCCGTCACCGGCTGAGCAGCTCGGCCAGCGAGGTGAGGGCGCCGGGGGTGCGGCCCGTCCGGTCGATCAGCCGTGCCTGGAACCCGGCGGCGAGGGCCCCGGCGACGTCCTCGACGGGGTGGTCGCCGACGTGCAGGATGCGGGCCGGCTCGACGCCGAGCCGCTCGGCGGTGATCAGGTAGATCGCCGGGTCGGGCTTCGAGCGGCCGCAGTCCACCGCGCGCACGACCGCGCTGAAGTAGGGGTCGAGGCCCGTCCAGGAGAGTTCGGCGTTGCCGTTGGTGGTCAGCGCGAGCGGCATCCGGGCGGCGAGCGCGGCCACGACCTCCGCGACCTCGGGGAAGAGCCGGGTGGAGCGGGCGCGGGCGGCCATGAACGCGAGGAACATCCGGTCGGCGAGCTCGGGGCGGCCGGGGGCGCGGCGGCGGACGGCCTCGGCGAAGGCGGCCCGGCGCAGCTCGGGCAGGGTGGCGCCGGGCAGGTCGGCGGCGACCTCCTCGCGGATCCGCTGCAGCCAGTCGACCTCCACCGGTGGGCCGCCGAGCTCCGCGCCGAGCAGGTCGGCGGCGTGGGCGATGGCCGGGGCGAACGCGGCGGCGAAGTCCCAGAGGGTGTCGTCGCCGTCGAAGGAGACGGCGTCGAAGGACAGGGCGTCGAACGGGAGGCCGTCGAAGGGGACGGGGTCGGTGGCGCGGGGGCGGCTCTCGGGCGGCACGGTGCGGGCTCCAGGGATGCAGACGGCGGGCCGCAGACGCTCCCGCTGCGGGTGCGCCGGCGGCCCATGAGGCGTACCGAAGTGTGACGGGCAGGCCCTTGTCTGTCAGGCGGAGAGCGGTTCCGGCTCTCCGCGGCGGCGGGTCGGGTGGGTCCTCGTGGCCGGAGCCGGCAGGGCACCCGCGTGGTCGGTATGGTCGTGGTGCTCGTACTCGCGGAACTGGTCGAGGCCGCCGTAGGGCTCCAGGTAGGGGCGCCAGCGGGGGTCCTTGATGCCGGTGCCGATGACCCGCCAGGCCAGACCGCTGGGCGGGGCGGGGGCGCGCTTCATCCGCCAGCCGAGCTCGGTGAGGTGGCGGTCGGCCTTGACGTGGTTGCAGCGGCGGCAGGCCGCCACCACGTTGTCCCACCGGTGCTGGCCGCCCCGGCTGCGCGGAATGACGTGGTCGACGCTGGTCGCGGCGGCCCCGCAGTACACGCAGCGCCCGTGGTCGCGGGCGAACAGTGCGCGGCGGGTGAGCGGGACGGGCCCGCGGAACGGGACCCGCACGAAGCGGGTCAGACGGACGACGGACGGTGCCGTCACGGTGGTGGTGGCGCTGTGCAGTGTGGTTCCGGAGTCCTCCAGGCTGACCGCCTTGTGGTTGAGGACCAGGATGAGGGCGCGGCGGGCGGAGACCACTCCGAGTGGTTCGTACGACGCGTTGAGGACCAGGACATGCGGCACGGATGCCTCCTTGGACGCCTGCGGCGCGTGGCTCGCGCCGGGACGAGCGGTGATCGCGCTGTGGCGCGATCTCCCCCAGTGTCGCCTTACGCCTTCGTACGGCGCCACCACTCCTGTGTAACGGACCGGATGTGGAATCCGTCATAGGACGTATGCCCGCGCGCCGGGCCCGGTGCACGCGTCGCCGCCGGTGAGGGGGCGTGTGCGGGGGCCGGGGCAGGCTGACGGGCCGTCCGGGGTGCCCGCGCGGGCCGCTAGGGTTGGACGGGACGGTCCGCCAGCCGGGCCGTGCCGGCGTCGCGCGCCGGCCGTACCCCGCACCACGGAAGGCCCGCACGTGTTCCGCTCCGGTGTCACCGGCCTCCTGGCCGAAGCCACCCCTTCGCCAGCCCAACCCACCCTCGACCTGAAGCTGCCGACCAGCGCCGAGGAGGTGACGGCCTCCACCAAGCAGGCCGCCAGCTGGTTCGACCAGAACTGGCAGAGCTGGGTCGAGGGCGGTGTGCGGATCGTCTTCATCGTGGTCCTCGCGCTGGTCCTGCGCGCGGTCGTCCGCAAGCTGATATCGCAGCTGGTGGCGCGGATGGGCCGCCCCTCGGAGGACGAGGAGGAGTTGGGCCGCCTCGGCGGTCTGCTGGCCAACAGCGGGGTGGTGAACACCGAGCGCCGCCAGCAGCGGTCGGAGGCGATCGGCTCGGTGCTGCGCAGCGTGGCCTCGTTCACCATCCTCGGCACGGCCGCACTGATGGTGCTGTCGGCGCTGGGCGTGAACCTCGCACCGCTGCTGGCGAGTGCCGGTGTGGCCGGTGTGGCGATCGGTTTCGGCGCGCGGAACCTGGTGACCGACTTCCTGTCCGGCGTCTTCATGATCATGGAGGACCAGTACGGCGTCGGCGACGAGATCGACACCGGGGTGGCCTCCGGCACGGTGCTGGAGGTCGGCCTGCGGGTGACCAAGCTGCGCGGCGCGGGCGGCGAGATCTGGTACATCCGCAACGGCGAGGTGAAGCGGATCGCCAACATGAGCCAGGGCTGGGGCACCGCCACGGTGGACGTCCAGGTCGGCTACAAGGAGGACCTCCTCCGGGTCGAGGCGCTGATCACCGAGGCGGCCGAGCAGCTGTCCAAGGAGACCCCGTACGACGAGCTGATCTGGGGCCGGGTCAAGGTGCTGGGCGTGGACTCGGTGGCGACCGACTCGCTGGTCCTCAAGGTCGAGGCGCGGACGACGCCGGGCAAGTCGCCACAGGTGGCGCGGGCGCTGCGGCAGCGGCTCAAGCAGGCCTTCGACGAGGCCGGGGTGAAGCTCAAGGAGGAGGCGGTGACGGTGTCGGCGACACCGGTCGCGGCCGTCCCGGCGGCGGAGATCGCGGCGCCCTCGGCGCTGTCGGACCCGCTGTCGCCGCAGTCCGCCGCGGTCAAGCCGATACCGGCGCAGTCGGTGGAGTAGCCGCAGGAGCCGTCTTCGAGGCGCTGGCGCGCCCCTGGTGGTGCAACTTCAGCAGGGCCCCGTTCCCGGGTGGGAGCGGGGCCCTTCGCGTACCCGGGGTAACGCTTCGACATCAGGTCATTGACACCTGCTCCGGCCGGGATCTACGGTCCTCTCGAAGCAATTGGAAACTTTCCTAACAGTTCGCCGCGCCACCTGCCGGGCCCGCAGGTGACCGGGCCGGACCCGCAGAGGAGGATCGAGCCGTGACCGACACCACCCGCCCCCCGCTCGCCGGCACCCCGAGCCTGCTCCGCGCGATCAACGACCGCGCCGCCCTGGAACTGCTGCTCGCCAACGGCCCGCTCTCCAGAACCCAGATCGGCACCCTCACCGGCCTCTCCAAGCCGACCGCCTCCCAGCTGCTGACCCGGCTGGAGGCCGCCGGACTCGTCGTGCCGGTCGGCACCACCGCCGGCGGCCCCGGGCCGAACGCCCAGCTCTACCAGGTCAACCCGGCCGCCGGGTACGTCGCCGGACTGGACGTCACCACCACTCACGTGCGGATCGCCGTCGCCGACATCACCGGCACCACGCTGGCCGAGCACCAGGTCGCCACCAAGGGCTGGTCCGCGGCCGGCACCGTCGAGAAGGTCGGCGAGGCCCTCGCCGCCACCGTCCGCCAGGCCGGTCTCGCCGACGGCGGCCTGCACCAGGTCGTCATCGGCGTGCCCGGCGCCCTCGACCCCGCCACCGGCAAGCTCCGCTACGCCTCCCACCTGCCGGGCTGGCACTCCCCGCGGCTGCTCGCCGACCTGGAGGCCGCGCTCGGCACCCCGTTCTCGATCGAGAACGACGTCAACCTGGCCGCGATCGCCGAGCAGGCCCTCGGCGCCGCGCACGGCTGCGAGGACTTCGTCCTGCTCTGGGCCGAGGAGGGCATCGGCGCCGCGATCGTCATCGCCGGGCGGCTGCACCGCGGCTTCACCGGCGGTGCCGGCGAGGTCGGCTACATGCCGGTGCCGGGTGCCCCGGTCGTCCGCGACGTGCGGCGGCGCAACTCCGGCGGCTTCCAGGAGCTCGCCGGCGCCGACGCCGTCCTGGAGCTCGCCGCCGCGCACCGCCTCGCCGCCGGCACCGCCGAGGAGGCCGTCGACCTGGCCCTGCGGACCGAGGGCGACGGCGACGCCTTCCTCGCGGAGCTCGCCGAGCGGATCGCGGTGGGCCTCGCCGTCATCGTCTCCGTCGTCGACCCCGAACTGCTGGTGCTCTCCGGCGGCATCCCCACCGCCGGCGGCGAGCGGCTGCGCGCCCTCGTCGAGGAGGCGCTCGCCCTGATCTCCATCCCCCGTCCCGAGGTGCGCCGCAGCACCGTCCCGGGCTCCCCCGTCCTGCACGGCGCGCTGCAGCGCGCCCTGGCCACCGCCCGGGAAGCGGCCTTCACCACCCACTGACCCGCACCACCGCCACGCCACCGTCTCCCGCACACGGGCCGAGGGGCGATGCCCCCTGCCCGCGTCCCCCCAGGAGGACCCCGAAGTGCACACCCCGCGCAGAACCCGCCGGACGCTCGCCGCCGCCACCGGTGCCGCCGCCGCCCTCGCCCTGCTCACCGCCTGCACCGGCACCCCCCAGGGCGGCGGGGACGACGGCTCCGCCGAGGGCAAGGACGTCACCATCACCTTCTGGCACGGCTGGAGCCAGGAGAACGAGACCAAGGCGATCGACGCCAACATCGCCGCCTTCGAGAAGCTCCACCCCAACATCCACGTCAAGGTGGTCGGCAACATCGCCGACGACAAGAGCGAGCAGGCCCTGCGGGCCGGCGGCGCCGACGCCCCCGACGTGGTCTCGTCCTTCACCACCGACAACGTCGGCAAGTTCTGCTCCGCCAAGGTCTGGGCCGACCTGACGCCCTTCCTGAAGAAGGACGGCATCGACCCGGCGAAGACCTTCCCCGCCGCGATGCTCTCCTACAGCGGCTACCGCGGGAACCAGTGCTCGCTGCCGCTGCTCGGCGACGCCTACGGCCTCTACTACAACAGGACCGCGTTCGCCGCGGCCGGCATCACCGCCCCGCCGAAGACCTTCTCCGAGTTCGAGGCGGACGCCGTCAAGCTGACGACCGCCCGGGGCGACGGCTACCAGCAGCTCGGGTTCATGCCGAACTACCACGGCTACGAGTCCACCCCCTCGCACTTCCTCGGCCAGTACGGCGCCGGCTACTTCGGGCAGGACGGGAAGTCCGACGTGGCCGCCGACCCGAAGGTCGCCGCGATGTTCGCCTGGCAGAAGGGCCTGGTCGACAAGCTCGGCGGCTTCGAGAAGCTGGAGAAGTACCGCACCGGCTTCGGCGACGAGTTCAGCGCCAAGAACCCGTTCACCACCGGGCAGGTCGCGATGGCCATCGACGGCGAGTGGCGCACCGCCTCGCTCGCCGAGGACAAGCCGGCCTTCGAGTGGGCCACCGCGCCCTTCCCCGTCCCGGACGACCAGGTGGCCTCCTACGGCCGCGGCTACCAGACCGGCACCATCATCGGCATCGCCAACGGCAGCCGGAAGCAGACCGCCGCCTGGCAGCTCGTCAAGTACCTGACCACCGACACCGACGCGGTCGTCGGCTTCGCCAACGCGATCCACAACGTGCCCAGCACCTTCGCCGCGCTCGACTCGCCCAAGCTCGACGCCGACGCCAACTTCCGCACCTTCCTGGCCATCGCGAAGAACCCGAACTCCTCGACCACGCCCGCCTCGGTCAACGGCGGCGCGTACCAGGTCTCCCTGCAGAACCTCGGCTACGCGTACGAGTCCGGCCGGCTCTCCGACCTGAAGGCCGGGCTCGCCGCCACCGCCAAGGAGATCGACGCGGCCATCGACCAGGCCAAGTGACGGACGCGCCATGGCACTCACCGACACCCCCCGGCCGGCGGCGCTGCGCAGCAAGCCCCGCCGGGAGCGGGCCCGCACCCTCGCCTTCCTCTCCCCCTGGCTGATCGGCTTCGGTCTGTTCTTCGCCTACCCGCTGGTCTCCACCGCCTACTTCTCGTTCATGAAGTACGACGGCTTCACCGCGCCCACCTTCAACGGCCTGAAGAACTGGACGTACCTCTTCGCGCACTACCCGTTCTTCTGGCAGGGACTGCGCAACACCCTGTGGCTGGTGGCCGTCATGGTGACCCTGCGGGTCGCCTTCGGCCTGGGCGTCGGCGTGCTCATCACCAAGGTGAAGACCGGTGCGGGCTTCTTCCGCACCGCCTTCTACCTGCCCTACCTGGCGCCGCCGGTGGCCGCCACGATGGCCTTCGCCTTCCTGCTCAACCCCGGCACCGGCCCGGTGAACCACCTGCTCGGAGACCTCGGCCTGCCGCAGCCCGGCTGGTTCACCGACCCCGACTGGTCCAAGCCCGCGCTCACCCTGCTCGCCATGTGGGGCATCGGCGACCTGATGGTGATCTTCATGGCGGCGCTGCTCGACGTGCCGAAGGAGCAGTACGAGGCCGCCGAGCTCGACGGCGCGGGGCCCTGGCAGCGGTTCCGCTTCGTCACCCTGCCGAACATCACGCCGATCGTGCTGTTCGCCGTCGTCACCGGGGTCATCCAGACCATGCAGTACTACACCCAGGCGATCGTCGCCGGGAAGGTCGCCAGCGGCGTGATCGGCGGCTCCGGCCAGCAGTTCGAGCCCGGCTACCCGCACGGCTCGACCTGGACCCTGCCGCAGATGGTCTACAACCTCGGCTTCCAGCGCTTCGACACCGGCACCGCCTGCGCCGCCGCCCTCGTCCTGTTCGCGATCTCGATGGCCTTCACCGCCCTGCTGCTGCGGCGCGGCTCCGGCCTGGTGGAGGACTGAGCCGTGACCCTCAACCCCGCCCTGCCGCTGCCGGCCCGCGCCCGGACGGCCGCCGCCCGCACCGCCCGCCGCCGCGCCGCCCTCGAATGGGTCGCCGTGCACTCGCTGGCGATCGCCGCCGCGCTGTTCTTCCTGCTGCCCTTCGTCTTCGTGCTGCTCACCTCGGTGATGAGCGACCGTCAGGCTCTCACCTCCGAGCTGTGGCCCACGAGTTGGCACTGGGAGAACTACGCGCAGGTCTGGCGCACCCCCGGCTTCCTCACCTGGTGGCGCAACAGCCTGCTGTACGCGGGCCTCGGCACCCTGCTCACCGTCGTCTCCAGCCTGCCCGTGGCGTACGCCCTGGCCAAGTTCCGCTTCCGCGGCCGCCGGCTCGCCCTGATGGCGGTGGTCTCGATGATGATGCTGCCGCCGCAGGTCACCGTGATCCCGATGTACCTGTTCTGGGCCAAGCAGCTCCACCTGACCGGCTCGCTCTGGCCGCTGGTGGTGCCGATGGCCTTCGGCGACGCGTTCTCCATCTTCCTGCTGCGGCAGTTCCTGCTGACCGTGCCGAACGAGTACCTGGAGGCCGCCCGGATCGACGGCTGCGGCGACGTCCGCACCCTGCTGCGGGTGGTCCTGCCGATGGCCCGGCCGGCGATCGCCGCGGTCGCGCTCTTCCAGTTCTTCTCCTGCTGGAACGACTACTTCGGCCCGCAGATCTACGCCAGCGAGAACCCGGGCGCCTGGACGCTGAGTTACGGCCTGGAGTCGTTCAAGGGCGCCCACCACACCGACTGGAACCTCACCATGGCCGCCACCCTGCTGGTGATGGCGCCGGTGATCATCCTCTTCTTCTTCGCACAGAAGGCCTTCATCGAAGGCGTGACACTGACAGGGGTCAAGGGCTGATGTCCGCACTGAAGTTGGCAATCGTCGGCGGCGGTTCCACCTACACACCCGAGCTGATCGACGGCTTCGCCCGGCTGCGGGACACCCTGCCGATCGGCGAGCTCGTCCTGGTCGACCCGGCCGCCGACCGGCTGGAGCTGATCGCCGGCCTCGCCCGGCGGATCTTCGCCCGGCAGGGCCACGACGCGCGGGTCACCACCGCGTCCGAGGTCGCCGCGGGCGTGCAGGGCGCCGACGCCGTCCTGCTGCAGCTGCGGGTCGGCGGACAGGCCGCCCGCAACGAGGACGAGACCTGGCCGCTGGAGTGCGGCTGCGTCGGCCAGGAGACCACCGGCGCGGGCGGGCTGGCGAAGGCGCTGCGCACCGTCCCGGTGGTGCTGGACATCGCCGAGACGGTGCGCCGGGCCAACCCGGACGCCTGGATCGTCGACTTCACCAACCCGGTCGGCATCGTCACCCGCGCCCTGCAGACCGCCGGCCACAAGGCCGTCGGCCTGTGCAACGTCGCGATCGGCTTCCAGCGGAAGTTCGCCGGCCACCTCGGCGTCGAGCCCGAGCGCGTCCGCCTCGACCACGTCGGCCTCAACCACCTCACCTGGGAGCGCGGCGTCACCCTGCTCGACGCCCCCGGCGCCGCCACCGGCCGCGAGGTGCTGCCGGAACTGCTCGCCGGCCACGGCGAGGCGATCGCCGCCGACCTGCACCTGCCGCTCGACGTCGTCCGCCGGCTCGGCGTGGTGCCCTCCTACTACCTGCGCTACTTCTACCAGCACGACCTGGTGGTCGAGGAGTTGAGGGTGCAGGGCTCGCGGGCCGCCGCGGTCGCCGCGATCGAGCGGCAGCTGCTGGAGATGTACGCCGACCCGGCCCTGGACACCAAGCCCGAGCTGCTCGGCAAGCGCGGCGGCGCCTTCTACTCGGAGGCCGCCGTCCAGCTGATCGCCGCGCTGCTCGGCACCGACGGCACCACGGGCGTCCAGGTGGTCAACACCCGCAACGACGGCGTGCTGCCCTTCCTCCCCGACGACGCGGTGATCGAGGTGCCCGCCGAGGTCGACCCGCAGGGCGTGCGCCCGCTGCCGCAGCGCCCGGTCGAACCGCTCTACGCGGGCCTGATCGCCGCCGTCACCGCCTACGAGCACCTGGCGCTGGACGCCGCGCTCAAGGGCGGCCGGGACCGGGTCTTCGACGCCCTGCTCGCCCACCCGCTGGTCGGCCAGATCGACCTCGCCGACCGGCTCACCGACCGGCTGATCGCCCACAACCGCGCCCACCTCGGCTGGGCGTGACCCGACGATGACCGCCTCGCACCACCCCGGGGAGAACCGATGAACCGCCAGCACGACGCCCCGCTCCCCGGCGTCCTCGCCGTCGACGCCGGGAACAGCAAGACCGACGTGGCGCTGGTCGCCGCCGACGGCACGGTGCTCGGCTCCGCCCGCGGCGGCGGCTTCCAGCCGCAGCTCGACGGCGCCGACGAGGCCATCGGCGGCCTCGCCCCGCTGGTCGAGTCGGTCGCCGCACAGGCCGGTCTGAGACCCGGTGCCCCGGTGGCCGCGCACGTCTCGGCCTGCCTCGCCAACGCCGACCTGCCGGTCGAGGAGGAGCGGCTGCTCGCCGCACTGGAGGCCCGCGGGTGGGGCACCACCGCGGCCGTCGCCAACGACACCTTCGGCCTGCTGCGGGCCGGCACCGACGGCCCGCGCGGCGTCGCCGTGGTCTGCGGCGCCGGCATCAACTGCGTGGGCCTGCTGCCGGACGGGCGCACCGCGCGCTTCCCCGCGCTCGGCCGGCTCACCGGTGACTGGGGCGGCGGCGGCGGACTGGCCGCCGAGGCGATGTGGCACGCCACCCGGGCCGAGGACGGCCGGGGCGCGCCGACCGGGCTCGCCGCGGCGATCGGCGCGCACTTCGGACGGCCCTCCGCCACCGCCGTGGCCGAGGGGATGCACCTCGGCGAGATCTCCGCGGAGCGGCTGCACGAGCTCGTCCGGGTGCTGTTCGCCGCCGCGGAGGCGGGCGACCGGGTGGCGCTCGGCCTGGTCGACCGGCAGGCCGACGAGATCGTCCGCTTCGCCACCGTCGCGCTGCGGCGGCTCGGCCTGCTGGACGAGGCCGTCCCGGTGGTGCTCGGCGGCGGCGTGCTCGCCGACCGGCTGCCGCTGCTGGTCGACAACGTGACGGCCCGGCTGGCCGCCGCCGCGCCGCTCGCCGAGCCGCGGATCGTGGTGGCACCGCCCGTCCTCGGCGCCGCCCTGCTCGGCCTCGACCGGATCGGCGCCGACGACCGGGCGCAGCTGCGGCTGCGCGCCGCCTACGAACCGGTGCACCCGGCGGCCGCCTGACCGGCCGTCCGGCGCTCCGGCGCTCCGGCGCTCCGGCGTCCGGTCGGCCGTGTCCCGGCCGCCGGTGTCCCGATCTCCCGCCGTCCGCCCCGGGGGCCGCACACCCCGGGGCGGGGGGGGGGGGGCCCCACCGGTGTCCCGCGGGTGGCCGGCCGGTCAAGGAGCGGTCAAGAATCCGGGTCGGGAGGTTTGAACGTTGATAGGACGGTCCCACGAACGCTACGCTCCCGGCTTCGTACGGCGCCCGTCCACGGGGCGCCCACCCGATCCCCAGGGGGAAGCGCCAGATGGCGATCCGTAAGTCCACCATGCAGGAGCAGGTCGCCGAGGCGATCGCGGCGATCGAGCCGAACGACCGGCCCGTCGTCACCTTCCACACCGTCACCGGCCCGAGCCCGTGGCTGATGAGCCAGCTCGGCCTGATCGGCCAGCTGTTCGTGAAGTACTACTTCGTCACCCTCACCGAGCGCGTGGTCGTCGTGCACCGCGCCTCGCGGATGAGCAACCGGCCGCAGGAGCTGGTGCACGTGGTGCCGCTGGAGCAGGCGCGCACCCTGATCACCGAGGTGAAGCGGGCCGCGATGTGGAGCTCGATGCAGTTCCACTTCCCCGGCGAGCAGAAGGCGACCCGCCTGAACGTCGCCCGCTACTGGCGTTCCGAGCTGGACCAGTTCGTGCCCGCGCTGACCGGCGTGCAGATCACCGGCTGATCCCGCCGCCACGAACGGCCGGAGGCCGGGACCGCGACGGTCCCGGCCTCCGCCGTGTGCGCGGTGCGCGCCTCAGCGGTCGCCGAGGTGCTCGTCCGCCCAGGCCGCGAGGATCTTCGCGCAGGCGTCCACCGACTCGCGCCAGGTGTGCGCCGCGCCGTCGTCGGCCTCGTCGCTGACGTACTTGACCAGGCGCACCGGCACCTCGGCCCGGCGGGCGACGGTGGCGATCGCGTAGCCCTCCATGTCGACCAGGTCGGCCCGCTCGGCGAGCCGGTCGCGGGCCGCGCCGTCCGAGACGAAGAGGTCGCCGGTGGCCAGGGTCGGGCCGACGCCCTCGTTGAGGGTGATCGGCGCGCCGTAGCTGCGGCCGGTCAGCGCGCGCAGCACCGGGGTGTCGATGTCGTGCTGCAGCACCCGGGAGACCTCGTGCGTGGTGCCGGCCAGGCCGGGGCGCAGCGCGCCCGCCGTCCCGAGGTTCACCACCTCGGCCGGCCGGACTCCCCCGGCCAGCACGGTGGCCAGCGCGGCCGTCGAGTTGATCTTGCCGATGCCGGTGAGCAGCACGGGGAGGCGCTCGCCCAGGTGGGCCGCCTCCTCCCGGACGGCGACGACGAGCAGCGGACGGTCCGGGGTGATGGTGCCGAGCAGACGCATGCCGCCATGCTACGGCCGCCCCCGCGGCGCCCCGGGCGGGAGGGTTCGGGGCGGCCGGCCGGGCGCTGCGCGCACGGAACGTCCACGTTCGGGCGGATCGGCCCATTGGCGCAATCTCAAGATCGGCACAACTCGCGTGTGGTCGTCACATCCGGCGGCCATACTGCTGGCATCAGGGGGCCGGCGTCCCGCGGGACGCACGGGGACACGGGGCACACAGGGGGGTGGGGCGGGTGACGGGACCGGCGGTCGTCGAAGGCACGGCGCCGTTGCCGGAGCCGGCAGGGCGCGGCTCCGCGGCACGGCTGCCCGGGCTGCAGGACGCCGGCGAGCGGCTGGCCGCACTGCGGCGCGCGGCGGACACCCCGCCGGGCCGGCTGCGGCTGGCCGGCGCCGCGCTGGTCGCGCTGGTGCTGCTGTTCGGGGGGACGGCGGCCTGGCAGGCCGACCGGCGGGCCGGGGCCACCGACCGGGTGGTCGGGCACAGCCAGCCGCTCAGCCGGGACGCGGCCGAGATCTACCGCTCCCTCGCCGACGCCGACACCACCGCGGCCGGCGGCTTCCTGCTCGCCGGCGACGAACCGGCCGAGCTGCGCAAGCGGTACGAGGACGACCTCGCCACCGCCGGCGAACTGCTCACCCGGGCCGCCGCCCGGACGGCCGCCAACTCCGAGGCGCAGCACCGCATCGACGACCTGAGCCGCCAACTCCCCCAGTACGCGGGTCTGGTGGAGACCGCCCGGGCCGACAACCGGCTCGGCCTGCCGCTCGGCGGCGCCTACCTGCGGTACGCCTCGGGGCTGATGCAGAACACCATGCTGCCGTCCGCGCAGCAGCTGGTCACCGCCGAGTCGGGGCAGCTCGACGAGGACTTCGACGCGGCCGGGGCGATGCCCGTGGCGGCCCTGCTGCTGGGGCTGGCCGCGCTGGCCGCGCTCGGCGGGTACCAGGTGCTGCTGTTCCGCCGGACCAACCGGGTGTTCAACCCGGGCCTGGTGGCGGCCTCCGCGGCGGTGCTGGCCGCGGTGCTGTGGCTGGCGGTGGGCGGCGCGGTCGCCTCCGCCTCGCTGACCGCCGGCCGCACCCGGGGCGCCGAGCCGCTGCGGGTGCTCGGCCAGGCCCGGACGGAGGCCCTGCAGGCCCGCGCCGCGGAGAACCTCAACCTGGTCGCCCGCGGGGCGAGCGACAGCTACGGCAAGCGCTGGCAGACGGTCACCGGGTCGCTCGGCGGCGCACCGACGCCGGGCGGCGGCCGGGCCGGCGGCGGCACCCTGGACCGGGCGGGCCGCCCGCGCCCCCGCGAGGCGGAGCACCGGCTGGACGAGGCCCGCAAGCAGTTCGCGCAGTGGGACTCCCGGCACGACGCGGCCGCCGCCAGCGACCGGGCCGGCGACTACGAGGCGGCGCTGCGGGCGACCGTGGCGGTCGCCTCGGACACCACCACCGAGGCCGCCTGGGCCGCGATGGACCGGCAGCTGGCCGCCGCGGGCGCGGCCGAGCAGGACCGCTTCGGTACGGAGACCTCCGGCGTGGCCGGCGGGTACGAGGCGCTCGCCGCAGGGGCGGCCGTGCTGGCCGTCCTGGCGGCGGCGGGCGTGGTCAGGGGCATCGGCCGCCGACTGGCCGAGTACCGGTGAGGGGGCGGGGGATGACGGAGCGCACAAGGACGGCCCGCGGCAGGCGGGCGGGCATCACGGCCGGAGCGGCGGCCGCGGCGGCGCTCGCGGTGGCCGCCGGGCTGCTCGGGGGAGGCTCGGCCCCGGCCGGAGCCGCGGCGGCGCGAACGGCCCCGGCGGCAGCGGGCGGGCGAGGT